>NZ_JAPCIV010000014.1:0-2842 GCF_027707585.1 Aeromonas sp. QDB39
TCATGTAGAACCTCCTGCGTTCAAGGTACGGGAAAATTCTACTTATGAGCACCCTGGTTTTTCGGGGGGATTACCCTGGCAGATGGAAGCAGCCGCCCATTGCAAAAGGGCGAGATCCTCCAACCGGGAGCCAAGCTTAATATTGCAGATGACGCCAAACTGGTATTGGCTCCCTATGACGATTCTCCTGCTGCAGCTACTCCAGATGCTCCCGCTCATGACGCACCAGCCCCTGGTCAACCTCAAGCCCCTGATGCGGGTACTGCGGCTTCTCCTGATATCGCTGCATTGCAAAAATCAATTCTGCAAGGGGTAGACCCGACACAAAACTTTGAAGCTTCTGCTGCCGGTGGGGCACCTGCCGCCGGTGGTGGTGGCGGGATCGGTGGTGTAGCCGGTGCCAGTGGCAATGGTGGCTTTGTCACGATTGACCGTATTGGTGATGCAACTATTGCTGCCGCAGGCTTTGACACCACATATCAGACAGAGCCGGTTTTAGATACACAACAAGTAGTAGAGCCCTTGCTGGTCAATGAACTGACGGATCAGGGCGAGCAGCTGGTTGTTGCGGAAGACGGTGTATTGAATGGCAATTTGCTGGATAACACGGTCAATACCGATGGGCCGTCAGCTGCGTCGGTTCTGCTCTTCAGCTGGGGAGGCAACGCCAATTTGGCTGTCGGAACCAGTGTGACAATCGACGGGATCGGTACGCTTGTCGTCAATGGCGATGGCAGCTTCACATTCACCCCGGCTCCCAACTACGACGGTGCTGTTCCCCCTGTCGTATACACGGTTACCGATGGCACCGATACGGTCCAATCCACCTTGGAACTCACTATCACGCCAGTCAATGATCTTGCTGATCAGGGTGAGAACGTCGTGGTGACGGAGGATGCGACGGTATCGGGCAATTTGCTTGATAACACCGTCGATAATGATGGGCCTCAGGCTGCTGCTGTCACCGGATTTAGCTGGGGTGGGGTTGCCAACTCGATTCTGGGCACCCCCGTCACTCTGGCAGGGGTCGGTACCCTGCTGGTTAATGCAGATGGTAGTTATCAATTTACGCCCGCCACCAATTATGACGGTCCTGTCCCGGCGGTGAGTTATACCGTGACAGATGGCACAGATTCAGTACAGTCCATATTGACAATCACGATCACTCCTGTTGATGAGCCGGTTGAGCTTGCCGGTCTGCAGCTGGAGGGGGGAGAACTGACATTAAATGAAGCCTCATTGGCAGGAGGGAGTAATCCGAATGCAGCCGCTGTGACTCAGAGCGGTACTTTTACCTTCAGTGCAGCCGATGGTGTGCAGAGTCTGACACTGGGAGGCGTCGCCTTGGTCACCAACGGGCAAGCTGTTACAGCCTTCCCGCAAACAATTACCAGCCCACTAGGTAACCAACTGATCGTTACCGGCATTAATTACAATCCCGTGACCGGCACGGGTAGCGTGAACTACAGCTACACCCTGGGGGGAAGTGAAACCCACACCCAACCTGCCGATGACAACTCGCTTAGTGAGAGTTTCAGCGTCGTACTGGTTGATACCGATGGTGACAATACCAGCGGCAGCCTGGATGTGGTCATTCTGGATGATGTTCCCAGTGTCACCCTTACTACCAATTCTGAAGGATTGGGCGCAGTGTCCGTGGATGAAAGCCTGGTTAGCCTGGGTGGCGTTGGCAGCGACGGGGTGGCCAGCGCCACCCTGAGCGCGGGCACTGTGCAGGCCCAATTCAACCCGGCCTTCGGGGCCGACGGGGCGGGCAGCATCGGCTACAGCCTGGCGCTGACCGGCAGCAACGTGGCGAGCGGCCTGTATGCGGTCGATCCGGCCGCGGCCAACGGCCAGGGTGCGGCCATCGTGCTCAATCAGGTGGGCAACGTCATCACTGGCAGCGCGGGTGGGGTGGACTACTTCACCCTGACCATCAACCCGACCACCGGGGAAGTGACCCTGGCCCTGCTGGACAACGTCTGGCACGGCGACACCACCAATGCGGATGACAGCGTGGCGCTGACGCTGGGGCAGGGCGTGTTGACCCTGGTGCAGACCGTGACCGATGCCGATGGCGACAGCGCCAGTGCGGCGGTAGATCTGGGCGCCAACGGCGTGTTCCGCTTCGAGGATGACGGCCCGCGGGCCGGGCTGGCGGTGGAAGCGCCGAGCCTGGGGGCGAGCGTGGATGAAAGCCTGGTCAGCCTGGGTGGCGTTGGCACTGACGGGGTGGCCAGTGCCACCCTGAGTGCGGCCACTGTGCAGGCCCAGTTCAACCCGGCCTTCGGGGCTGACGGGGCGGGCAGCATCGGCTACAGCCTGGCGCTGACCGGCAACAACGTGGCGAGCGGCCTGTATGCGGTCGATCCGGCCGCGGCCAACGGCCAGGGTGCCGCCATTGTGCTCAATCAGGTGGGCAACGTCATCACTGGCAGCGCGGGTGGGGTGGACTACTTCACCCTGACCATCAACCCGACCACCGGGGAAGTGACCCTGGCCCTGCTGGACAACGTCTGGCACGGCGACACCACCAATGCGGATGACAGCGTGGCGCTGACGCTGGGTCAGGGCGTGTTGACCCTGGTGCAGACCGTGACCGATGCCGATGGCGACAGCGCCAGTGCGGCGGTGGATCTGGGCGCCAACGGCGTGTTCCGCTTTGAAGATGACGGCCCCAGCGTGACCATCAATGCGGTGGCGGACGGTGGCATCACCCTGACCACCCAGGATGCACAGACCATCGGGTCGGCCAGTGACACGGCGACCGGCAGCTTTGCGGCGGCGTTCCTGGCAGCGGCGGTGCCGAGCTATGGCGCGGACGGTCCGGGCACCACGA
>NZ_JAPCIV010000014.1:2951-124355 GCF_027707585.1 Aeromonas sp. QDB39
CGGCGGGGAGGTGTTCCGCATCAGCGTGGCGAGCAATGGCACGGTGACGCTGACGCAGTCGGCGGAGCTGGACCATCTGCCGGAGGACGTGGACAACAGCAACGACAACAACCTCATCAGCCTGGCCAATGGCAAGGTGCTGCTGAGTGCGACGGTGACGGTGGTGGATGGTGACAACGACACCGCGACCGGGACAGTGAGTGCAGACCTTGGTGGCAACATCAGCTTCGAGGACGACGTACCGACAGCCAAAGACAACAACGTCGTTATCACTGAAGCAGGGTTGCCACCCTTCAACCTGGTGATGGTCATCGATACATCAGGCAGCATGTTGTGGCAGATCGGTACGTCGACAAATGGTTCGCCAAATCGTCTGGAACTGGCGAAGGATGCACTAAACCACATGATCGACTCCTATGTGGCGCTGGGTGTGCCGCTGGTCTTCACGGTCATTGATTTTGCCAGTGGGGCTGTATTGATCCCGCAAACTAGTGATCCTGATGTAGCCAAGGCCAGTATTTCCGGTTTGCCGACAGATGGTGGCGGTACCAACTACAACGCACCACTCGTATTGGCGCAGAATCAACTGACGGCGGATCTGGCGAACCCTGCTTTGGCTGGGTATGAAACCAAGGTTTATTTCCTGTCGGATGGAGCCCCCAATGAGGGCAATGTCCCGGCCGGCTGGACCAGCTTTGTGAACAGCAACAATGTTGAGGTTTACGCGGTGGGGTTGAACGTCAGCGGCAATGCGACGGCGATCGCTCAGCTTGGTCTGGTGGAGGACCATGGGGATGCCGTCACGTTGGTCAACAACATCTATGACCTGGACGCCACACTCCAGGCCACCGTGCCGCCGCCAGCTACCGGCAATGTGATCACGGATGTGGATACCACTGCCGGTGTGGACAGTGCCGGTGCTGATACCCCCGTGACCGTATTGCAGGTCAGCTTTACCGTCAGCAATCCGGCCGCTTATGTCGGGGTCGCCGACAGTGTGAATGGCAATGTGGTGACCTTCCTGGTGCAAGGAGGAACGACCGGCCCCATGACTACACCTCTGGGTGGGCATCTGACCGTGAATGCGGACGGTTCCTACTCCTACACTCCGCCCAATGATGTGGCCGTTGATACACAGGAGGCCTTTACCTATACCATTGTGGATGCCGATGGTGACACCTCGAGCGCCCTGTTGAAGATATTGGTACTGGATACCACCCCGGTCACGGCTTCCGTATTCGAAGATGGTCTGCCTGCCGGTCTGCCTGGCAACAACCCGGCCCTGACCACGGTTGCAGGCTCACTGGCTCATATGGTGGTCGACAGTATCGGCGTCAATTTCGGCGTCGGCAGTACAGCCGGTTTGCCTGCGTTGACCTCAGGTGGGGTGGCGATTACCTACAGCATCATCCACGGTGTCGGAGTCGATATCCTAGTTGCGGTGGCAGGCAGCAAACCGATCTTCACGCTGGCTGTCGAGGCTGATGGCGATTATACCTTTACTCTGCAGGGCCCGATTGATCATGCCCTGGCTGATGGCAACGACCTGGAACTGAAGGCGTTGAATCTGTCCAGTGCGATCACGGCCCATGAAGGGGTGGACAACGTGACGCTGGTTCGTGATTTCATCGTACAGGTTGAAGACGATGTACCGGTTGTCATGACGCCCGCTATGGGGGTCATGCTGAATCAATCCGGGGTGACTGGCATCTTCCTGCTGGATGGTGATGGTACCTTGTCCAACAACTACGGGGGGGATGGTGGTTCAATCCGGTTCGACAGCAGTTTGAATGGCAGCAGCAGTGGCATGACCTCGGGTGGTTTGCCTGTCACCTATACCCTGTCTTCGGATGGCATTACGCTGACTGCCGCAACGGCGGCGGGTACCGTGTTCATTGCCACCCTGCAGCCGGCATCCGGAACCTATCAGGTTCAGATGATTGGTGAAGTCGATGGCGGACAGACCATGATCGACTTCAGTGGTGGTGGTTACAAATTTGTCGGTGGTAATGGGCCTTGGGCTGGATTTAACACCCTGGCCAATGATAACAGCAAGGATCTGCTGTTGACAGCAATGACCAATGGTGTGGATGGCGGCACCGTCAATACGACTTCTCATACAGGTGGGATAAGTGGTGGAGCATCTGTGGGGACTGGTGAAGCTATGAGGATTGATTTTGTGATCGATCTGACCGGTTCACCGGGGAGTAGTGGGTCATATGGTGATCCTGCAACTCATGCCTTCGAAGCTCATTACGACGTCAATGGTGCTTCTGCACTGTTTACATCCATTACCAACAGTTCAAGTGTGAGATTGGTTGCCCGTCAGGATGTAGACAACGACAACGATATTGGTGATGGCAACAAGGAGTCGCTGACTGCTGTGGCAATCAGCTACAACGGTTCGACCAAGATCGTCAACATCGGTGCAGGCATGTCCCAGACCGTGGCGGTGGGCGGCAACTACTTTACAGTCAACTTTACGGATGATGATCCGGGGACTGGGGTTACTTATGTTGCGACCGTAGTTGGTGTTGTCACCAATACCAAGTTGGCGGCCTACACTGCAGATGGTTATAACAGTCTGGAGTTTCACTACGTCGATGGTAATACCTTCAAGATTGGGGACTTCGGTTCCAGTGTTGCCACTCCTGGGATCCCGGTCAGTTTGCAGCTGCCGGTCACGCTGACGGATGGAGATGGTGATGCAGTCCACAGCAACATTGGTCTTAGCCTGCTGCCGGAAGCACCGTTTACCCTGGACTACGACAGTTCCGCCAGCGGCGTGAATATGACCTTCAACAGTACGCAAGGGCATGCCATCGGGTCTGATTTTGGCGACAGCATCACAGGCAACAGTCTGGACAACATCTTGTCCGGCGGTGATGGTGATGACTTGCTGTACGGACTGGGTGGCAAGGATACCTTGGTCGGTGGCAAGGGCAATGACGTGCTGGATGGTGGCAGCGGCAACGACACTCTCTATGGGGAGGCTGGCGACGATACCCTGATCGGCGGGACTGGCAACGACATATTGCAAGGAGGTGATGGTAAGGATCTGCTGATCGGTGGTCTGGGTAGCGACACCATGACGGGTGGTGCTGGTAGCGATACCTTCAAGTGGCTTGCTGGCAATGCGGATGGTAGTACCGACAAGATTACTGACTTTACGTTGGGTAATCCGACCAGCGGTGGAGATGTACTGGATCTGTCGGATCTGCTGGTTGGTGTTCCCTCGGCAGCCAACAACAACGATCTGGCGACGGCGCTGGACAACTACTTGAAGTTTGATACTGCAACCAACAAGCTGACCATTGATACAAATGGGCTTACCAGTGGTGGTTCACAACTGACGGTACAGTTCCAGGGTAGCCTGGATCTGGATCACAGCGGTGGGCTGACGACCAACCACGACATCATCAAGCAACTGCTGGATGACGGCAACCTCAAGGTTGATCCGTAACCAGCCAAGGGGGCCGGGTAATACTTGGCCCCTGTTTTTTGACTGAGGGGGCGGCTAAGATAGCGGCAGTACAGGAGAGGGTCACCATGCAGTCATTTAATTGGGTCGATATCGATGGCATTCGCTATAGCTGGGATGGGCAGGGCAGCATTACCTGTACCGGCCAGTTTGGCTATCATGCCACGATGGCGGGTGATCGGATTGATGCGCTGGATCTGGAAAGCGATGATGGCGAGGTTGCTGGTTCACTGAATGTGGACTTTGCGGCGGCCACTATCTCATTCACGCCAGCCGTCGATGCAGCGCCACCCCACATGATGGTGCTGGTCGGTCATGAACAGGGGCAGCAGGAGTATACGTTGCAGAGTTTGAGCGATGTCTGCCTGCAGGATCTGCTCGGCCACTCCGACAACATCGACTGTGCCCCCCTGATGACCACCACGACGACGGAGCCGGTAGCTCCGCTGGCCGGACATGTTCTGTCGTGGGACTCCTTCCATTTTGATGATGATGTGCTGCTGGGGGCCCGCGGCGCCACGCCACTGGCGGCTGCTCATCAGGGGCTGCCGGGTAGCGAGATCAGCATCAATATCGATATGACCAATCAGGTACTGGATCAGATCCCGCCGTTGCACGATATATGAATCCCATTCGACGACGGGCATAATGACCTCACTCCAATAGATTGAGGTCTTTTTTTATGTGGCGTCCCCTGCTTACCCTGTCTGCCCTGGTTATCAGTGCACCCCTGTTTGCCCTTGAAGTGCCGCAAGCCCCCCATCTGGTGGTGAGCGGTTATGCCGAGCAAAAAGCCGAGCCCGACATGCTGACGCTGAATGTCTCCGTGACGGCGCTGGAAAAACAGGGCATCAAGGCCAAGCAGCAGGTGGATGGCAAGGTTGCCGCCTTCTTTGGCCAGCTGGAAGGGTTGGGCATCAAGCGCAGCGATGTGGAGGCGGGCAATCTGGTGATCTCTCCGGAATACCAGTATCCGCAGAACAAGAAGCCGGAACTGGTGGGCTACCGTGCCCAGCGCCAGCTTGCGGTCAAACTCTATCAACTCGACAAGCTGAGCGAGCTGATGGACACCGCACTCAAGGCGGGGCTGGAATCCGTGTCCCAGATTGAGTACGGGCTCAAGGCGCCGCAAACCATCAAGGAGCAGGCGCGTCTCGGAGCGGTTGAAGATGCCAAAACCAAGGCTGAGTCTCTGGCCAAGGCGTTTGGCATGAAACTCGGCAAGGTTTACAGCGTCGAGTACCACAACAATAGCCCCATGCCGATCTACAGCCGGGCCCTCAAGGCTGCCGCCATGGCACCTGCCGCCGACATGATGGAAAACAGCTACCAACAGCAGCAGATCACCATCACGGACAACGTGGAAGCCGTCTTCCTGCTGGAATAATCCTGCGCGGTTTTCTACCTGCCTTTTTGCAACAAGCCCGAGCTCTCTGTCTCGGGCTTGTTGTTTTTAGACGAGCGGGATGTTTGCCAAAGAAAGAGGACTAGCGATGGCCGCTTGCTGAGCGCGTGCTCACAGCGTCATGGTGGACTGAAGAGGGGAGCCGGGGGATGCCTACTTGCGGCGGTAATATCCGGGTAGAAAAAAGCCGGTCAGTGACCGGCTTTTGAGGGACGATGGGGCTGCAGCCATCAGCCCAGGTTGGCTGCGACGCGAGCCTGACGCTTCTGCTTGAATTGATAGCCGATGGCCAGCACGATGATCCAGACCGGAATGAGCAGTACCGAGATCTGGATGCCCGGCGTCAGGTACATGATGACCAGGATGCCGGCCATGAAGGTGAGGCAGAGGTAATTGCCGAACGGGTACCAGAACGCCTTGAACTTGGGAACCACGCCTTCGGCTTGCTTGCTCTTGCGAAACTTCAGGTGCGCCAGGCTTATCATGGCCCAGTTGATGACCAGGGCGGAAACCACCAGTGCCATCAACAGCTCGAACGCCTTGCCCGGCATCAGGTAGTTGATGAGTACGCACAGCAGGGTTGCTGCGGCGGAGACGGAGATGGCCACCACCGGCACCCCGCTCTTGTTGGTCTTGAGCAGGCTGCGCGGGCCGTTGCCCTGCTTGGCCAGACCAAACAGCATGCGGCTGTTGCAGTAGACACAGCTGTTGTAAACCGACAGGGCCGCGGTCAGTACCACCATGTTGAGCACGGTGGCCACCAGATTGCTGTCCAGTGCGTGGAAGATCATGACGAAGGGACTGCCGCCTTCTACCACCTTGCCCCAGGGGTAGAGGGACATCAGCACGGCCAGGGCGCCGATGTAGAAGATGAGGATCCGGTAGATCACCTGATTGGTGGCCTTGGGGATGCTCTTCTCGGGATTGTCGGCTTCGGCAGCCGTGATGCCGACCAGCTCGAGCCCGCCAAACGAGAACATGATCACCGCCATCGCCATCACCAGACCGCTGATGCCGTTGGGGAAGAAGCCGCCCTGGGCCCACAGGTTGCTGACGCTGGCGTCCGGGCCGCCGTTGCCACTGGCCAGCAGGTAGCCGCCAAAGCCGATCATGCCGATGATGGCCACCACCTTGATGATGGCGAACCAGAACTCCATCTCGCCAAACGCCTTGACGTTGGAGAGGTTGATGGCGTTGATCAACACGAAGAAGAAGGCCGCCGACATCCAGGTCGGGATCTCGGGCCACCAGTACTGGACATAAATGCCCACCGCGGTCAGCTCGGCCATGCTCACCAGCACGTAGAGCACCCAGTAGTTCCAGCCGGAGGCAAAGCCGGCGAAGTCACCCCAGTATTTGTAGGCGAAGTGGCTGAAGGAGCCGGCTACCGGCTCTTCCACCACCATCTCGCCTAGCTGGCGCATGATCAGGAAGGCGATAAAACCACCGATGGCATAGCCAAGCAGCACAGAGGGGCCCGCCATCTTGATGGTCTGGGCAATGCCGAGAAACAGGCCGGTGCCGATGGCGCCGCCCAGTGCGATGAGCTGGATATGGCGGTTTTTCAAACCGCGTTTCAGCTCCTCGCCGTTTTGTTGAAGATCCATTCTTCCTTCCTTACGTCTTCTGAAGTCATTCGTCTGTCATCTCGTCCGTCGGGTCACTCCATGTGACCGTGCACGGCAAAGCGTGCCTGAAACGTGACGAAATCCGTATTTATTTCGTTACAGTTGGTCGCTTTCTGTTTTTTATGGCGACTACCAACGGAAGCAGAATAGTGATAATCCATCGCGGATGCACCTGTTTTCCTCATCATTCGCTGGTTTTTTCGGCGAAAGGCAGGTTTTTAGGGAGCGACGAAGCTGGTAGGGAAGTGTTTGGTTGCATTGTGAGCAATTGAGTGCGGTTTGGTTGACTCTGTCGGAAATTCCTGTTTTATGAAGCCTCCTTTGCAACAAGGATGCACTTCATGCAACGTATTATTGGCAGTTTGCTGGCCGTCGCGCTGTGGCTCACCGTGTGGCTTTCGCCCCTGCTGCTGACCATGGTGGCAGGGTGTCTGCTGGTGTGGGCCGTGCAGGGTGATGACTATCTGGTGATGCACTTGCGGACGGTCTTGTTGATCGCCGGTGCCATCGGCCTGCTACCAGCCCTCTGGCTGACCGAGCGGGTACGCCGGCGTCACGGTGTGCTCAACTTCTACGCCATGCTGATGAACAACAAAGAGCTGAACCGCCCGGGCACCCAGCCCCGCTGAGGTCCAGTCGACAAGCGCCGGATACGGTTGTATCTGGCGCTTTTTTATTGGCGTTTGCCGTGTCGTCAGCTTGCCGGCGGGCAGGCTTCTCAATAAAGCTGACGGCGCAGGCCGGTGGCCTCGAGGATCTTGGCGCTGATCTCTTCCACCGAGTGGGAACTGGTGTCGAGGAAGCGGATCGCCTCCTGGCGAAACAGCCGCTCGACGCAGGCCAGCTCCTGTTCACACTGCTCCAGCGAGGAGTAGCGGCTGTTGGCGCGGCGCTGGTTGCGGATCTCGTGCAGCCGCTGGGGGGCGATGGTGAGGCCGAACAGCTTGTGGCGATTGGCCTTGAGGGCGGCCGGCAGATCCAGGACTCCCATGTCCTGCTCGATGAAGGGGTAGTTGGCGGCGCGAATGCCGAACTGCAGCGCCAGATAGAGGCTGGTCGGTGTCTTGCCGCAGCGGGAGACCCCGATCAGGATGATGTCGGCCTCCTCATACTCCTTGGTGGTGATGCCATCGTCGTTGGCCAGCGCGAAGTTGACTGCCTCAATGCGATCGTCATAGAGCTTGCGGTTCTCCATGCCGTGGGTGCGGTGCAGTCTGGGTTCGGCCTTCACCCCGAGCTCGTGCTCCAGCGGGCTGACGAAGGTGTTGAGAAAGTCGTGGCTGCTGGCCTGGGCCTTGAGCACCTCCTCGCGTACCTGATGATCGACGATGGTGTGGAACAAAATAGGGCGTACCCCGGTCTGGCGGAACTGCTCGTCGATGCGCATCCGTACTTGGCGCGCCTTCTCCAGGGTTTCGACAAAGGGGATGGTGATCTGCTCGAAGGCCAGCGGAAACTGGCTCAACACGGCGTGGCCGAACACTTCGGCGGTGATGGCGGTGCCGTCTGAAACATAGAATACGGTGTGCACTGGGGGCTCCTGTGAGGGGGGCGGCGAGCTGGCAAGCAAGAAGTATCTCTCGAAACCATATCGTTTTTGTCAACCGGTCTGCCGTGCCCAAGTTGTGAAGTGGTTTGCAAACCTGAGTCGTTACCTTTTTGTGTTGGCATTGTAGAATGTCTGTGTCATTCGACCATCCCCAAATCTTGCTCGGGGATTTTTTTGACAATAAGTAGAAAACGTTTTCATGGTCGTTGGCAACAGTAGAAATAGACAATAACGCACATAAACTGGCGCACAAGGTGCCATGGCGGCACAGTGCCCACCAACCTGGAGACATGCAAGTGCAACAGTACGTACTCTGGTACGAGCAACTCGGAATGCAGGACGTAGAACGAGTTGGCGGCAAAAATGCATCCCTTGGCGAGATGATCAGCAACCTCTCTGGTGCCGGAGTGTCGGTGCCGGGCGGGTTTGCCACCACCGCCTTTGCGTTTAACGAGTTTCTGGAGTCAAGCGGCCTCAACGGCAAGATCCACGATCTGCTCGACAGCCTGGATGTGGACGACATCGCCGCCCTCAACCGGGCTGGCCAGCAGATCCGTGACTGGGTGATCGAAGCCCCATTCCAGAGCGCGCTGGAACAGGCGATCCGGGTTGCCTACGACAAGCTCAGCGGTGGGCTTGACGCGTCCTTTGCGGTGCGCTCCTCCGCCACTGCCGAGGACATGCCGGATGCCTCGTTTGCCGGCCAGCAGGAGACCTTCCTCAACGTGCGCGGCATCGACGCCGTCATGATTGCCGTCAAGCATGTGTTTGCTTCACTGTTCAACGACCGCGCCATCTCCTATCGGGTGCATCAGGGCTATGACCACAAGGGTGTCGCCCTGTCGGCCGGGGTACAGCGCATGGTGCGCTCGGATCTCGCCGCCTCCGGTGTCATGTTCACCCTGGATACCGAGTCGGGCTTCAACGACGTGGTGTTCATCACCGGCGCTCAGGGCCTTGGCGAGATGGTGGTGCAGGGGGCGGTCAACCCCGACGAGTTCTACGTGCACAAGCCGACCCTCAAGGCAGGACGCCCGGCTGTGGTGCGCAAGACCCTCGGCTCCAAGCTCATCAAGATGACCTATTCCGGCGATGCCAGCCACGGCCGCCAGGTGCAGATCGTCGACACCAATGAGGCCGAGCGCAGCCGCTTCTGCATCACGGATGCCGAGGTGATGGAGCTGGCCAAGCAGGCCCTCATCATCGAGCAGCACTATGGCCGGCCGATGGACATCGAGTGGGCCAAGGACGGGCAGGATGGCAAGCTCTACATCGTGCAGGCTCGCCCGGAAACCGTGCGCAGCCGCCAGGAGGCCAACACCCTCGAGCGTTTTGCCCTCAAGCAAGCGGGCAAGGTGCTGATCGAGGGGCGTGCCATCGGCCACAAGATCGGCGCGGGCCCGGCGCGGGTCATCTCCTCCATCAGCCAGATGGACGAAGTACAGCCCGGCGACGTGCTGGTCACCGACATGACCGACCCGGACTGGGAGCCCATCATGAAGCGGGCCTCCGCCATCGTCACCAACCGGGGTGGGCGTACCTGTCATGCCGCCATCATCGCCCGCGAACTGGGCATTCCGGCGGTAGTGGGTTGTGGTGATGCCACCAAACGCATCGAACCGGGCCAGCTCATTACCGTCTCCTGTGCGGAAGGGGATACCGGCTTCATCTACGACGGCGAACTCGACTTCGACGTGGCGGTGACCGAGGTGGGCAACATGCCGCGTCTGCCCATCAAGATCATGATGAACGTCGGTAACCCGGACAGAGCGTTCGACTTTGCCCAGCTGCCGAATGCCGGCGTCGGGCTGGCCCGCCTCGAGTTCATCATCAACCGGATGATCGGGGTGCACCCCAAGGCGCTGCTGGAATTCGACCAGCAGAGCCCCGAGCTCAAGGCCACCATCGGCAAGATGATCGCCGGCTACGAGAGCCCGCGCGAGTTCTACGTCGCCAAGCTGACCGAGGGCATCGCTACCCTGGCCGCCGCCTTCTGGCCGGAGCGGGTGATCGTGCGGATGTCGGACTTCAAGTCCAACGAGTACGCCAACCTGGTGGGCGGCCGTGACTACGAGCCTCACGAAGAGAACCCGATGATCGGTTTTCGTGGCGCGTCGCGCTACATCGCCGACAGCTTCCGCCCCTGTTTTGCCCTCGAGTGCGAGGCGATCAAGCGGGTGCGTGATGTCATGGGGCTGACCAACGTCGAGGTGATGATCCCCTTCGTGCGCACCGTGGGCGAGGCGGAGCAGGTGATCGACATCCTGGCCGAGAACGGTCTGCGCCGTGGCGAGCGGGGGCTCAAGGTGATCATGATGTGCGAGATCCCGAGCAACGCCCTCTTGGCAGACAAGTTCCTCGAGCACGTGGACGGCTTCTCCATCGGCTCCAACGACATGACCCAGCTCACCCTTGGACTTGATAGGGACTCGGGGCTTATCGCCCACCTGTTCGACGAGCGTAACGAAGCGGTCAAGGCGCTGCTGGCGATGGCCATTGCCGCCGCCCGCAAGGCGGGCAAGTACGTGGGGATCTGCGGCCAGGGGCCATCCGATCACCCGGACTTCGCCGCCTGGCTGGTCGAGCAGGGGATCGACTCGGTGTCCCTCAACCCGGATACCGTGGTCGACACCTGGCTCTATCTGGCCGAGCAGCACAAGGCGAACTGACGCAGGCTGCACAGCCCCCATCAAAATGGCGCCCACGGGCGCCATTTTTCATGGCCGAACCTGACGCAACTGGTCCGATATGGCGGCCAGATATGCCCAAAATGGCGCGCTGGCGCGTGCTTTTACACTCCGTTACATCTGCTCGCTTTGCAACCGCCCCATAATGGTCGCGCCAGCCCGCTGCACGGGGTGGCAGGCCTGCCGCCAGTGGCGGGCCGGGGGATCACGAGCAGTTTCCTGTCAGCACGGAGGCCAGGACGGCAGATGTCACAGAGCGTATCGAACCAGGTGATCAGACGAATGCTGGGAGCCTGCCAGCAGCAGGGGGGCGATCCCGATGCCATTCTGATGGCGGGCGGCCTCACGTCGTTCGACATCGAGCGGGAACAGGGCCGGCTGCCGGCCCACAGCCACTACCGGATGCTGCAACTGATGCAGCCCTATCTGGCCAGTTTTCACGAAACCATTCTCTCCTACGACATCGGCCAGCTCTACCAGCACTATCCGCCGCTTATCAGCTTGTGCCTGAACCAGCCCTCGCCGCGGGCGGCGCTTGAGGTGCTGTTGGCCTATCGCCCCATCATCGGCAGTTGTGACGAGCTGCGGGTGCGGCGGGGGGCGCAGGCCAGCCAATACCTGTATGTCAATCAGGGGCCTGCCAGCCTGGGGGCGAGTCAGGCCATCCCCAACTTCATCATGCTCTACCGGATTTTGCGGGTCTATCTGGCGGATCCCCGGGTCTCGGTGGGCTTCACGGGGCGGCCGCCACCACGCCATCAGCTGCTGGATCAGTTCTTCGCCACCCGCTGCCGCTGGGAGCAGGGGGAAAACACCCTGACCATCGACAACGGCCAGCTCGACTGCCCCAGCCACTGCTACAACGAGCCGCTGGGTCATCTGCAACTGGCCCAGCTGGCGCAGATCTGCGCCGACATCGCCGAGCGGGCCCCCTTTGCCTATCTGGTGGGGGAGCGGATCCGCCACAAGATCCGCGAAGGGGAGCTGGAGAGCGACGAGAGCCTGCTCAAGGAGGTGTGCGCGGCCATGAATGTCAGCCGCTGGACCCTCAATCGCAAATTGCAGGGGGAGGGGAGCAGCTTCTCCACCCTGCTCAGGGAAGCGAGGGTGAGCGAAGCCTGCCGCTTGCTGGGTGAGGGGGATCAACCGCTGCAGAACATCAGCGATCGGGTCGGCTTCTCGTCCCAGAGCGCCTTCAATCGCTTCTTCAAGGCCAACACCCGCATGACGCCGCTGGCCTATCGCAACGCCCGCCAATAAGAACGGGACCGGCGCAAGGCCGGTCCCGTGGTCGGGTCATTGTTGAGCAACTATCAGGCAAGGCCGGGCTGGGTGCCCGGCCGTGCCTGCCTCTGTTAGCGGGTGATGGTGGTGACGCTGGCGGGATCCACCCCGGCCGGCAGTGCCAGCGCCCCCGGCGTGGTGTTGCTCACCACGATCTCCTTGCTCACCGTGAAGCTGACCGGCGTGCTGGCGGAGACGTCCGACGAGGGGCTGATGTAGGCGCTGTAGCGACCCGGCTCCACGATCCACTGGTTGCTGGCTTCATCGAAGCTGGCGAGGATGCTGGCCGGAATGGTGAAGCTCAGCTGTTCGCTGGCCCCCGGTGCCAGTTGCGCCGTCTTGGCAAAGGCCTTGAGCTCGATGAGCGGTTTCTTCAGTTTGACCTCGGGGGCGGTCACATAGACCTGGGCCGCCTCCTTGCCTGCCACGGCGCCGGTGTTGGTGATGGTGGCGCTCAGCACCAGGCTGCCGGCGCTGCCGCCCTCCAGGGTATTGCTGGCGATGGCGGGGCTGGTGTAGCTGAAGCTGGTGTAGGAGAGACCGAAGCCGAACGGGTAGGAGACCGCCTGCTCGAAGGTGCTGTAGTAGCGATAGCCCACGTAGATCCCCTCGTTGTAGTAGAGATCGTCCGGTTCGCCGTCCCCGTCGGTGTCCTCACCCGGGAAGGTGCCGGCGGAGGGAACGCTGGCGTAGCTGTGCGGGAAGCTCTGGGCCAGCTTGCCGCTCGGGTTGACCGCGCCGGAGAGCACGTCCGCCACCGCGTGGCCGGTCTCCTGGCCAGCCATGTAGGCCAGCAGGATGCCATCCACCTTGTCGCTCCACTGGGCGGTGTCGATGACGCCGTTGACGTTGAGCACCACCACCACCTTCTTGCCCTGGGCGTGGAAGGCGCTGCTCACCGCATCGATGAGGGCGCGCTCGTCATCACCGAGCAGATAGTCCCCCTTGCCGCTGCTGCGATCCGCCCCTTCCCCGGCCTGGCGGCCGATGCTGATGACGGCGGCTTGCTGGGTGGTGGCCGCATTGGCGATCAGGGCCGCCAGATCGCCGCTGATTGGCGCCTCGGCGCAGGTGTAATAGCCCTTGGCACCAAATTGCCCCTCGTGATAGACCTTGTTGTTCTCGTAAAAATCGCGGTAGTAGCTCTGCAACGCCTCGTTGACCGGGAAGCGTGCCGCCAGTCCCTGCGCGATGGTGGTGGTGCTGGCGGCGTTCACATCCCCGCTGCCGGTGCCACCCTTGTAGGTGTTGATCTGGTTGATGCCAAAACTGGCCAGGGTGCTGCTTGCCGAAAGCGGCAAGGCCGCGGCGTCGTTGCGCAGCAGCACCATGCTCTCGGCACCGGCCTGACGGGCCAGTTTGGCGTGAGCGATCAGATCCGGGCTGTTGCTGATGGCCAGCTGGCTGTAGGAGGGGCTCTTCATCACCTGGGTCAGGATGTGGATGGCGGCCTCGTTTACCTTGGCCTCGTCAAGATCGCCGTGCTCGATGGATTGCTGCAACTGCTCCTTGACGTTGCCCGGCTCGATCAAATCCTGTCCCGCCAGCACCTGCTTGTAGGCGTTGTTGGCCACATCGCCAGCAAACCAGTCGGACATCACCAGGCCGTCGAACTTCCACTCGCCACGCAGCAGGTCGGTCACCGCATCCCTGCGTTCGTTGACATAGGTGCCGTTGACCTTGTTGTAGGAGGTCATCACCGCCCAGGGCTGGGCCTCGTCCACCGCTATCTGGAAGCCGCGCAGGTAGATCTCGCGGAAGGTTCTCGGTTCGCCGATGTCGTTGATCTGGTTGCGGTTGGTCTCGGAGTTGTTGCCGAAGTAGTGCTTGATGGTGGTGCCTACCCCGTTGCTCTCCACCCCGTTGACCATGGCAGCGCCGATTTTGCCGGTGAGCAGGGGGTCTTCCGAGTAGTACTCGAAGTTGCGGCCATTGAGCGGGTTGCGCTGGATGTTCATGCCCGGGGCCAGCAGGATGTCGACCCCGTACTGGCGCACCTCGTCCCCCATGGCTTCGCCGACGGCCTTGACCAGCTTGACGTCCCAGCTGGAGGCGAGCAGCGAGCCGATGGGCCAGGCGGTGGCGTAGTAGCTGGCGCTGTCACCGTCGCGGTTGGCGTTGATCCGCACCCCGGCCGGCCCGTCCGCCAGTTTGAGGGCCGGAATGTCGATGCCGTCCGCGCTGCGCAGCACGCCGTTGATATAACCCGCCACGCCGGGCACGTCCTGCTTGACGTTGATGGCGCCGTTGGCACTGCCGTAACCGGGGCCGGAGAGCAGGTCCAGCTTCTCGCCGAGGGTCAGCTTGGCCACCATGGCCTCGGCCTGGCCGCGGTAATAGGCATCGTCCTTGACCAGGGGATCCGAGTCATTCTGGTTGCAACCGACCAGCAGGCCGGCCAGCGCCAGGCTGACACCCAGTGAAACCGCTTTCAATTTTGTGGTGATAGGCATGAAGACGTCCTCGTAACTGTCTGAATAAGAAATAAAAAGGAGATATCGACACCGGGCGCAAGGCATCCGCCCGGGCTGGGCCGCTCTGCTGGCGGCTGCCATTGGATATCGCAAGGAAGGCCGAACGGGCTCGTGGGCAGACGTTTGGCTGCAGGCAGGTTAACAAGCCGGGCGAGGGGCGCCTTGCCCCGGGGGAGCGAGAAATGTGCCGGCGGGAGCAAGGGGGCCGAGTTGTGAGCAAGGTCGCATCGAAAGGCGGTGCCAAACCAAGGGCTGAAAGTGACAAGAGGGGAGAAGGGCAGGGGAGATGCGGAAAAAACGGGTGGCCTGATGGCCACTGAGGATGACTGCGATCAACGCGCGAGGGGGCCGGCGGCCCCCTCGAAGATCAGCTGATATGCCCGGGCAATGGCCCGGGATGGCTCACTTGGGCTGTTTGAGGGCCCCGGCGAGTTCAATCTGCACCTTGACCCCCTCCTGCTTGAGCGCCGTGGCGACGGCGTTCAGATCGGTGCCCGGCTTGGCTTCCAGCAGGGCGATGCCGCCGCTGCTCTGCTTGAAGCGCAGGCCGTGACGGCTGGCCAGCGCGCTGGCCTGGTTGTCATCGGCTTCCACCAACAGGGTGCCGCTGGCGGTGAGCTGTGGGCTGGCCACCCCTTGCAGCAGCACGTCGCCGCTGCGCAGGGTTTGCCGGGGCGCCTTGCCGTCCGCGCTGCGGGCGACCCGCTGCTTGCTGCCGTTGTCCGGGGTGAGGTAGGTCTGACCGTTCACCTCGATGGTGCGGTACTGCTTGCCATCGATCACCACCGATTCATCGGCGGCGTGCACGCCGGCCGAAGCCAGGAGGCCGGCCAGGGCCAGGCCGAGTAAGCTGTGTTTCATCTTGTGACTCCTTGTGATCATGAGCGGGCGGCATCGTGGCCGATCACCCGCAGGGACCAGTTGAGCAGTTGACCCGGCTGGCTGTTGTTGCGCTCGGTCAGGGTGCTGCGGCGGTTGGTGTTGAGGTCAACCAGCGTCAGCTGGCGGCTGCTGTTGGAGACGTCGGTCACCTCCAGTCGCCACTCGCCCTGGGCCGCTTCGCCATAGAACTTGTGGGAGAGCATGCGCATGTCGCGCAGCCCCTTGGTGCGCACGTAACCCAGCTGCTGCCGGTCGAGGGATTGCCCCACCAGGCTGTTGTTGGGGTTGAGCAGCACGCTGCGGGTGCCGGACGGGGAGACCAGCTCGATCAGCAGGTCGGGCAGGCGCTGATGATCCAGGCTCACCGTGACCTGGACCGCTTCCACGGTCAAGGCTTGCGCCACCTGGGTGCTGGAGCGGGTGGCACTGCTGCCCACATCCGCGATGTTCCCTTCACTGCGTGGCACAGTGACCTTCTGAGCCGGCAATTGCACCAGCGGCGGTAGCGGGGTGTGGTTGGCGGCGGCTGTCAGGGTCTTGTTCACGTCGATGAGACCAAAGCCGTAGGTGGGGCTGTACCAGAGGCCGGCGGCGTTGCGTTCCCACCCTTCCAGGCCGGTGACCTGGCGGGGTTGACCGTTGGCGGCGGTATAACTGACCTGGACCGGCTGCTGGCCGGCATCGATGCGGGTGGCATTGCGGGCCAGCAGATCGCGCAGATCCCGCACCGACAGATCCGGATAGGCGGACATCAGCAGCGCCATGGCGCCCGAGGTGTTGGGGGTGGCCGACGAGGTGCCGTTCATCACGCCGTTGTAGTCGCAGGTGGCATCCAGCTGCGGGTTGTTGTGCAGCCGGTTGGTGCTGGGATCGTCGGTGCGGTTGTAGCCCATGTCGCAGCCGGGCAGATCCGTGGTCACCATGGCCGGCGCATCGGTACCGTACTCCCCGCCGGGGGCGCTCAGGAAGACGTTGCTGCCGACGCTGGAGTAGGAGGAACGCACTCCATCGGCGTTGATGGCGCTCACCACCAGGTTCCAGAAGTTGCTGTTGGAGGGGTCTATGTTGCTGTTCTCGAACGGCAGCTTGGGCAGGACGCCGGTGCGGCTGAACATGTAGTCACCCGCAGCGATGCGGTTGAAGCCGTTACCTGCCGCCTTGATGTAGGCCGCGCCCTGCGCCTGCTGGGTCTGCTGCTCGAACAGGCGATCGAGCTGAACCTGATCCAGCCCGCTGGCGCTTTGCGGATCCACCAGGCTCATGCCGTAGCTCTGGTTGAAGACCCGGTTGTCGGCGGTGGCGGTGCTGCCGCCCAGCGCATAGATCCAGTCTTTCTGCAGCTGCTTGCTGCGCTCATCCAGCAGGTTGAACCCCTGCAGCTGGACACGGGGGGCCACCCCCAGAGTACCTATGCCATTGTCGACCGCCCCGATCAGGCCAGAGACCGAGGTGCCGTGAGCACTGTCCGGATCGGTCGGGGTGGGGTCGCTGCTGCCGGTCACCACATTCTTCGAGCCAGGGCGCACATTGTCGGCCAAGTCCGGGTGGGCGATGGCCAGGCCGTCATCCACCACGGCCACGTTGATGCCCTGACCCTGCACGCCGGTACGGTGTGCCCACCAGAGGTTGAGGTCGTTGCCTGCCACGCCGCCACGGGAGCTGAAGGCATTCTGGCCGCTGTTGAGCAGGTGCCACTGCTGATCCTGCAGCGGGTTGATGCCGGGCAGGCAGCGCGCTGCGCTGCTGCGGCCGGTATCGAGGCCGGCTTCCTTGCCGGTCAATGGGGTGCAACTCTCACTCGCCTGAACTGAAGCGATGGGCAGGGCCGAGAGCAGGGCCGAGATTGCCAACGCTAACGATGTTTTTCTCATTAATAAACTCCATCTTATATCGCACCGTCCTGGGTGCGACTGGCATCTATACACGGGAAAAACAGAGTCAAAAAGCACTCGTTTTGATTCTGAGATAAGGCTCAAAAAAATCCCACAACAAATATTTTACAGACCATGTGGGGGTTCCTGTGAATCCTTTTATGTGGTGTATTGAGAACTTTTCTCAGCTGGATGGTGTTGATATTTATCTTTGTAGATCAACCTATTAGTAACTGTTCGCTAACGTTTGGCGGGACAAGCCGGTACGAAAGGGGGGGGGTGGAGTGGTGCGAAATAGGAGGCGTACCGCGCTGGCGGGGGGCCGCCGAGATCGAAAGCAGAGTGAGGGTCAGTGCAGGCAAGCCACAGGGCGCCAATGGCGCCCTGTGGGATGAAGTCGCTGGTCGGCAGGGGAGGAGATTTGATCAGCGCCAGAATGGCGCGAAACGTCGGATGACCGGATGGAGAGGCCATCCGGCAGGAGGGTTATTTGATCAACGCCAGAATGGATCGAAAGGCCGGATGGCGGCAATCGCCCAGCAGCTCGTAGAGGCACATCTCCACCGAGGTGAGTTCGGCCCCGTGTGCCGCCAGCTTGTGGATGGCGAGCTCCCGGTTGGCGGCGCTGCGCGACGACACCGCATCCACCACCAGCGACACCTGGCTGCCCGCGTCCAGCAGTCCCTGCACCGTCTGGTAGACGCAAATATGGGCCTCGATGCCGCACACCAGCCAGTGGCTGACGCTCTGACGGGCGAGGGCGTCGGCCAGCGCCGGTTCCCCCAGGGCGCCGAAGCTGTGCTTGGGCAGCACAAGATCGCCTGCCTGCATCAGCTGCAGCTCGGGCACGGTAGCCCCGAGCTTGTCCGGGTTCTGCTCCAGCCAGACAACCGGCAGGCCCAGCAGTCTGGCCCCCGCCACCAACTTGGCGGTGTTGGCGATCAGGGCGTCGCTCCCCTCGACCAGACGGGCCAGTTTGCCTTGAATATCGACGACCAGCAGGCCGGTGTTCGTGGTGGTCAGCATGATGGACTCCTTGCTAAGGAATGAAATGGGTAGCCGATGGTGCTCAGCCGCATTGAGTCCTTATATCAAAGGCCGTGATTTTTTATAAATAAGCTTGCCCGGTTTTGTTGCTTGGCGAAGAGAAACGGCTCTGTTATGGTGTGGTCAATTAGCCGTTTGGATGGCTAGATGGTTGCGGTGGTTCAAGCACGGCTCTACCATCGCGCCAGCCGTTGAGATGTTTACAGGGAGTTTTTATGCAGCGTCGTTCCTTCTTTGCCCTTTCCGCCCTGGCCCTGCTGGCCGGCACTCTGCCATTGGCCGCGCTGGCCGCCGATCCGGCCAAACAGGAGATCGTCATCGGCACCACGGTGGGGGATTTTGCCGACATGGTGACCGACTCCATCAAGCCGCAGCTCGAAGACAAGGGTTATCGGGTCAAACTGGTGGAGTTCACCGACTACGTGACCCCCAATATCGCGCTGGCCGACGGCTCGCTCGATGTGAACTGCTTCCAGCACAAGCCCTACCTGAAGAGCTTTGCCAAGGATCGGGGGCTGTCGCTCGCCCCCATCACCCAGGTACCGACCGGCCCCATGGGGCTCTATGCCGGCAAACTGGGAGATCTGAAGGCGGTGAAGGAGGGGAGCACTGTGGCCATTCCGAACGACCCTACCAATCAGGCGCGGGCGCTGCTGATGCTGCAGGATCTGGGCTGGCTGACCCTGAAGGAGGGGATCAACCCGCTCAAGGCGAGCGAGTTCGACGTGGTGCAAAACCCGCACAACCTCAAGCTGGTGTTGCTGGAGGCGGCCCAGCTGCCCCGCTCGCGCGAAGACGTGGACTTCTCGGTCATCAACGGAAACTTTGCCGCCTCAAGCGGCATTCCCTTCAACTCAGGGCTGTTCCTTGAGCGCAGCTACGACTTCATTAACTGGGTGGTGGTAAAAAGTGCCGATGCGGACAAGCCCTTTGCCAAAGACGTGGCAGAGGCCTACAACTCGGCCGCCTTCAAGGCCTATGCCGCCAAGCGCTTCGTCGGCTACAAATACCCCGAAGGGTGGTAGGGAGCGAGTGCCAGCAACTGAGAGGCCAGCATCACAGACTTGTAAAAAAAACGGGCACCCGCGGGTGCCCGTTTTTTTGTGTCGTGCGAATGTCAGTAATGGCGCAGCCACCAGCGGACGGCGAACAGCGCGGTGAGGCTGCCGAGCAGGGCGCTTGCCAGCACATCCAGCGGCCAGTGCATGCCGATCAGCATGCGCGACAGGCCGACACCGATGGCCCACAGCGGCAGCAACCAGGCGCCGGCAGGGGCGCGCGCCAGCCAGATCAGGCCGAAAAACTGGGCCAGGCTCATGGCGGCGATGCTGTGGCCGGAGGGGAAGGCGTAGTTCACCTCTGCCTGCCAGTGGTTGGCGAGCCACTCGGGCAGTGCCAGCAGCTGGCTGGCGGCATGGACCTGCTCGCTGCGCACCTCCACCTTGCCGGCGTAGAACTGCTGGATGGCGGGGATCAGCTGCTGGCTCTCCAGCCACAGCAGGTAGGGGCGGGGCTCCTCGGTCAGATGCTTGATCAGGCTCTTGATGAGCCAGTCGCCGGCCAGCACCGCAAACAGGGCGCCGCCGAGGGCCAGCAGTGCGGGCAGGCTCAGCGTCAGCTTGTGTCGGGTCAGCAGCAGCAGGGCCAGGATGCTGACGGCGATGCCGGGCACATCCACCATGCGGGTGAGGGCGTAGGGCCACCAGAGCCAGTCCGAGTGCAGGGCCTGGCTCATGAACGGTTGCCAGGGCAGGCAGGCCAGCAGGAGCAGCGGCAGGATCAGGGCGGCACTGAAACACAGCACCTGGCGGCGCGGCAGGGAAGAGGCGTGAATCGGCATAAAGGGGCTCGGCAAGGTGCCCATTCCTGGGCAGCAAAAAAAGAGGCGCCATTGTGCCAGCCCAGTCTGGTCGGTCAAGTCGCGCACCGCTCGCTGTAACACGGGGTTACAAATGAGTGTGGTGATGGTCGACCCGACTAGTGCAATCCGGCTGGTGGCGAGGGGAAGCATCCGGGGTTGCCCGTGCAGGCTGCGCCACTCGGTTGAGCAGAGATGAGTCAGCAGCGCGCAGGTTCCCGCCAGAAAGTCGCGGCGGCGACCGCTCATGGATGAATAAGCATCTGAAACTTCGGTCTGTTTGGGCTAGAATGGCGCGCTTGTGGCCGCTAGCGAAGTGAGAGAGCCCGATGAAGATCGTCGTTGATGAAAATATGCCCCACGCCCGTGAGCTGTTTGCCGAATTTGGCGAGGTCATCCCGCTGCCCGGCAGGCAGATGCAGGCGGCGGATCTGCAAGAGGCCGACGTGCTGCTGGTGCGCTCCGTCACCCGGGTGGACGCCGCACTGCTGGCCAGCTGCCCACGACTGGGCTTCGTCGGCACCGCCACCATCGGCACCGATCACGTGGACAAGGGGCTGCTGGCCGAGCGGGGCATTCCCTTCTTTAGCGCCCCCGGCTGCAACAAATATTCGGTCGGCGACTATGTGCTCTCCGCCCTGCTGGTACTGGCCGAGCGCCATGAGCTCAACTTGAGCGAGATGAGCCTCGCGGTCATCGGTGCCGGCAACACCGGCGAGTGTGTGGCCGGCAAGGCCGAGGCGCTCGGCATGCGGGTGCTGCGCTGCGATCCGCCCCGTGCCCGCGCCGCCGAGACCAGCGAGACGGCGCAGTTTGTCGACTACCAGCAGGCCCTTGGCGCCGACATCGTCAGCTTCCACGTTCCCATCACCCATCAGGGGCCGGACGCCACCTTCCACCTGCTGGATGCGGCGCAGATTGCCGCCCGCCCGGCCGGGCAGATCCTCATCAACGCCTCCCGTGGCGAAGTGTGGGACAACCGGGCCTTGCTGGCGCGCCAGCAAAGCCAGGCGCCGCTGCGGCTGGTGATGGACGTGTGGGAAGGGGAGCCGGAGCCGCTGCAGGCCCTGGTGCCCCACACCGAGCTCGCGACCCCGCACATCGCGGGTTACAGCCTGGAAGGCAAGGCCCGCGGCACCTGGATGCTCTATGAGGCACTCTGCCGGCAACTGGGGCGCACGCCGCGCCAGGATCTGCAGAGTTTGTTGCCGACCCCCGAGGTGCGCGAGGTGACACCGGGCCAGCCGGCGGATCAGGCATTGATCAAGCAACTGGTCCACCTTATTTATGACGTGCGCCGTGATGACGCCCGTTTTCGCAACCGACTCGGTGTGGCGGGCAGCTTCGATGAGCAGCGCAAACACTATCCGGAGCGGCGCGAGCTCTCTTCCCTGCAGCTGAAAGGGCCGTTTGCCGGTGCTGCCCTGGCCCGGCTCGGGTTTGTCTGCCAGCCAGACTGAACACTTTACATACTTGAAGGGGCGGGAGCCTTGTCCCGCCCATACCCGGTCTGGCCCGACGCCAGACCAGCTATCAGGCAGGTCCGCCTGCCAGCGGTGATGCCAGCGCGCGTCACCGGCACCATCATAGGAGAGAACAGCAGTGAGTCAGCAATTCAACGTAGCGGTATTGGGCGCCAGCGGCGCCGTGGGCGAGGCGATGATCGAGATCCTGGAAGAGCGTGCCTTCCCGATCGCCACCCTCTATCCGCTGGCCTCCAGCCGCAGCGCCGGCGACACGGTGCGTTTTGCCGGCAAGAACGTCGAGATCCTGGATGTGGAGGAGTTTGACTGGAGCCAGGTGCAGATCGCCCTCTTCTCCGCCGGGGCCGAGGTCTCTGCCAAGTGGGCGCCGATTGCCGCCGAGCACGGCTGCATCGTCATCGACAACACCTCCTGCTTCCGTTACGACGAAGACATTCCGCTGGTCATTCCGGAAGTGAACCCGGATGCGCTGGCCGATTTTCGCAACCGCAACATCATCGCCAACCCCAACTGCTCCACCATCCAGATGCTGGTGGCACTCAAGCCGCTGCACGATGAAGTAGGTATTGCCCGCATCAACGTGGCGACCTATCAGTCCGTCTCCGGCTCCGGCAAGGAGGGGGTGAGCGAGCTGGCCGGCCAGACCGCCCACCTGCTCAACGGTCGTCCGGTGGAGCCGAGCCTCTATCCGCAGCAGATCGCCTTCAACCTGATCCCGCAGATCGACAGCTTCACCGACAACGGCTACACCCGCGAAGAGATGAAGATGGTGTGGGAGACCCAGAAGATCCTGGGGGATGCCAGCATCGCCGTGAACCCTACCTGCGTGCGGGTGCCGGTGTTCTATGGTCATGCCGAGGCGGTCCATGTCGAGCTGCATCAGCCGCTCGACGCCGAACAGGTAAAAGAGCTGCTGCGCAATGCGCCGGGTGTCACCTTGTTTGACGACGAGAACGACTATCCGACCCCGGTGCGCGACGCAACCGGCAAGGACGAAGTGCTGGTGGGCCGGGTTCGCCAGGATATTTCTCACCCCTGCGGTATAAATATGTGGATCGTGGCCGATAACGTTCGTAAGGGCGCGGCGACCAACAGCGTGCAGATTGCCGAACTGCTGGTGCGTGATTACCTCTGATCGTCGGGTCCATTGGCCTGGCGGGGAGGGAAATCCGCCAGGCTGCCAGTCTGTGCACCCATGGGGTGGATGTGACCGGGGGCGCACTCTGTAGCCCCGAGAATTTTTCGCGATATCAACTGATTAAGTTTTTTCCTACACTCAGGGGCAAGTTGGGTGCTAAATGTGTCGGACTGCTGGCTTGCAACCTGAGCCTGATTTATATTGAACCGACTGTTTTGGGGTAACTATCCAGATTTTTCAATGTGATAGGGCCGTCATACGAAGGAACGAATATGGGACATTCCCGCATAACATTGGCAACGCTACTCGCATTGGGTCTGCTGGGCACGGCCCAGGCCGAAGACTCGGCGCGGGAGCCTTTTTTTGTTGAGCTCAAAGGCCCGGACGAGCCGGCTCCGCCCGCCGTCAATTCCCAGCCGCTGGCACAACCCGTCGCCGCTCCCCGCGCCACGTCTCAACCCAGCCGAGCCACGGCCCAGCCGATAGTGCGGCAGGTCGCGAGCAATGCCGGCAGTTATGGCCCCATTCGTCCCACCGACACCCTCTGGAGCCTGGCGAGCAAGTACCGCCCCTCCAGCAGTGTCAGCGTCTACCAGACCATGGTGGCGATCTACGAGAAGAACCCCCGTAGTTTCGCCGATGGCAATATCAACCACATTCTGGTGGGCTCGCGCATCCAGCTGCCCACCACCGCCGAGGCCAGCGTCATCACCGATGCCGAGGCCCGCGCCAAATTCCGCAGTGACAACGCCAGCTGGAAAGGGCTGAGCCCGAAATACCTGGCGAGCAAGCATACCCAGCCGGCCAAGCCGGTGACCACCAAAGCGGCCCCGACCAAGGCGGCCGAGCCGGCCAAACCCGAGGTAGCCAAGGTCGCGCCCGCCAAGGCGGCGCCCATTCCGGCCCCGGCACCCAAGGTGGAGACCCCCCAGCCGGCCACCGAGGTGAAGGCGGTTGCCAAGGCTCCCGAGCCGGTAGCCAGCCAGGCGGCTGCCACCAGCGCCGCCACGGCCAGCGCACCGGCGCCGTTGCCGGCCGATGTCAATCAACCGGTCGGCAAGCCCTCCACCGAGATGGCGCTGGCGCTGGAAGATGCCAATGCCCAGCTCGGCCAAGTCACCGAGATGAACCACAGGCTCAAGCTGCGGCTGCAATCCCTGACCGAAGAGGTGGAGACCCTCAAGGCTCAGTTGCAGGATCAGACCGCGCTGCAAAAAGAGATTGCCGAGCTCAAGGCCAAGCCGGTTCCGCCGGTGGCACCGGCCCCCGAGCCCAAGCAGAACTGGCTGATGGACTTGCTCTCCTCGCCGCTCAACCTGGCCATGATCATCCTGTTGCCGGTACTGCTGGTGCTGGCATTGGTGACCCTGTGGCTGCGGGCGCGGGCCCGTCGCGAGCTGGAAGAGCAGGAGAAGAGCCTGTCCGAATCCACCGCCATGGTGATGGATCAGGAGAGCAGCGAATTTGACGAGCTGATGACGGTCGGCATCACCGACGACGAGCCGGTACGACCGCGCCCGGATCTCAACACGCCGGATGGCTACATGGCGGTGGAAGAGCCTGCCGCGCCGGCCGATCTGGTGTTCAGCGACGACGGCGAGATGGATCTGGCCAGCTTCGATGCCGAGCCGGCCCCGCCCGCCAAGGCCGCCATCCGGGATCCGGATCTGGTGCCCGAGCTGGATCTGGCTCATGACGAGTCCATCACCCTCGACACCGAGCCGGATCTGGACCTTGCCAGCGAATTCAATCCCAAGCCCAAGGCTGGCAACGAGATCATGAGCGAAGAGGAGCTGCAGGCAGCCCTGTTCGCCGAACTGGACGCGGATCTGGAAGCCGATCTGGCGCTGGACGGCAGCGATGACGGTCAGCCCGATGCCGACCCCATGGTCAGCGACGAGGATCTCGCCTCCTTCGATTTGAGCGACTTCGAGACCGCCTTTGCCGAGCCGGGTGCCGACAAGACGGCCAGTGCCACAGCCGATGCCAGTGCCGATGAGCTGCTGGCGGAGCTGGGGCTGGAGCCCGAACCGACCAAGGGGAAACAGGAGGCCGCTACGGATCTGGAGTGGGATCCCAACGAGCTGGCCCTGGCCGATTTCGAGGATGCCTTCGCCGAGGTGGAGTCCCATCCGGGCGAGGTGAAGCCACGGGAGCAGGCCCAGGAGAGTGGCTATGTCGAGATCGACAAGCTGCTGGCCGAGGCAGACGCTACCACCACCGAGCAGGAACCTTATCAGGGCTTCTCGCTGGACGTGGGGCTGGATGGCTTCCCCGAGGTGCTGCCGGAGTCCACCGGGTTTGACGTGGATGCCGACGATGGCGGTGTGGGTGCCAAGCTGGATCTGGCTCGTGCTTACCTGGAGATCGACGACAAGGATAGCGCCCGCGAACTGCTGCAAGAAGCGGCGGAGCAGGGCACCGAGCATCAACGGGCCGAAGCCGAGAAGCTGCTCAAGCGCCTTGGCTAGAGAGCCAGCGCATAGTGGTGAAAGCAGGGGCAGCCGATGGGCTGCCCCTTGTTTTTGGCTTCTGTGTTTTGGCGCCTGGTCTGGCCTGGGCGCTGCTATTTGGGATTTTTGAGGCGAGACGCGTATAATCCGCCACGTTTCGTTCATCGCCCCTTTTCATCAGAAGACAAGTTTATCCATGCGAATTGCCCTAGGTATTGAATACGATGGCAGCCGGTATTTCGGCTGGCAGCGTCAGCGCGAAGTGATCAGCGTACAGGAGGAGCTGGAAAAGGCCCTCAGCCGGATCGCCAATCACCCCGTCTCCATCCAGTGCGCAGGGCGCACCGATGCCGGTGTCCACGCCACCGGCCAGGTGATCCACTTCGATACCGATGCGAATCGCGCCGAAGGGGCCTGGACCCTGGGCCTCAACTCCAACCTGCCGCCGGACATCGCCGTGCGCTGGGTCAAGCAGGTGGACGAGGGGTTCCATGCCCGCTTCAGCGCCACCGCCCGTCGCTACCGCTACGTCATCTACAACCACAACTACCGGCCGGCCATCCTTGGCAGTGGCGTCAGTCACTACTACGAAACAATCGATGCCGATCTGATGCACCAGGCGGGCCAGAGTCTGCTCGGAGAGCACGACTTCAGCACCTTCCGGGCCGTCGCCTGCCAGTCCAACACCCCCTGGCGCAATGTGACGCACCTGTGTGTCAGCCGCTCCGGCCCCTACATCGTGCTCGACATCAAGGCCAACGCCTTCCTGCACCACATGGTGCGCAACATCACCGGCTCCCTGCTGCTGGTGGGGCAGGGGCTCCAGCCGGTGGAGTGGATTGCCGAGGTGCTGGCAGCCCGGGATCGCAACCTGGCGGGCCCGACTGCCAAGGCGGGGGGACTCTATCTGGTGGACGTGGATTACCCGGCGGAGCTGGGGTTGCCGCGGATGCCGCTGGGCCCGTTGTGGCTGCCGGACTCGGCACCGGGTACGACCAGTTTTTAGTAACTGGCCCCGAAAATTTGTGGTTTAATGATCCGTCATTTATTGCCATCGAGCTATTAAGTCATTGAACAATCTAGGCTCGATGCGTTTTGTCAGGCACAAAAGCATTAAGGAATTCCATGAGCTGGCTTGAGAAGATCCTTCCCAAGAGCAAGATCACTACACCTCGTCGTCACAACATTCCGGAAGGGGTGTGGACCAAGTGCAGTGCTTGTGAACAGGTGCTCTACCGGGCAGAGTTGGAGCGCAATCTCGAAGTGTGCCCCAAGTGTGATCATCATATGCGCATCAGCGCCCGTGCCCGTCTCGAGAGCTTTCTCGACGAGCAGGGCCGCACCGAGATCGGTGCCGAGCTGGAGCCGCAGGATGTCTTGAAATTCAAGGATTCCAAGCGCTACAAGGATCGTTTGTCTGCCGCCCAGAAAGAGACGGGAGAAAAAGATGCGCTGGTGGTGATGAAAGGGACCCTCAAGGGGGTGCCGGTCGTCGCCTGTTCATTCGAGTTCTCCTTCATCGGTGGCTCCATGTCCTCCGTGGTGGGGGCCCGCTTCGTGCGCGCCGTCGAGGAGAGCATCAAGGAAGGTCGCGGTCTGGTCTGTTTCTCCACCTCGGGTGGTGCCCGCATGCAGGAGGCGCTGTTCTCCCTGATGCAGATGGCCAAGACCAGTGCGGCGCTGGACCGTCTGTCCAAAGCCGGCCTGCCCTATATCTCCGTGCTGACCGACCCCACCATGGGTGGCGTCTCCGCCAGTCTGGCCATGCTGGGTGACATCAACGTGGGCGAGCCCAAGGCACTGATCGGCTTTGCCGGCCCGCGCGTCATCGAGCAGACCGTGCGCGAGAAGCTGCCGGAAGGTTTCCAGCGCTCCGAGTTCCTGCTGGAGAAGGGCGCCATCGACCTCATCATCGATCGCCGCGAGATGCGCAACCGTCTGGCCAGCCTGCTCGCCAAAATGCTGAATACTCACGTCATCGAAGAGTGAAGATGAGTTCCAACATGCAACAATCCCAAAGCCGGTCGCTGGTCGACTGGCTTTCTTATTTGGAGCAGATCCACCCGGTCAACATCGACATGGGGCTGGATCGGGTCGGCGCCGTGGCCCGCCGCATGGGCTTAACCCACCTGCCGTTCAAGGTGATCACGGTGGCGGGCACCAACGGCAAGGGCTCCAGCTGTGCCATGGCGGCCAGCATACTGATGGAAGCCGGCTACCAGGTCGGTGTCTACTCCTCTCCCCATCTGCTGTGCTTCACCGAGCGGGTGCGGATCAACGGGGCCGAACTGGCCGACAGCGATCACTGCACCGCCTTTGCCGAGGTGGAAGCGGCCCGCGGCGAGATTGCGCTTACCTTCTTCGAGTTCGCCACCCTGGCGGGCTTGTGGCTGTTCCGGCGCGCCGCGCCCGATGTGCTGCTGCTGGAAGTGGGGCTGGGCGGCCGGCTCGATGCCACCAATGTGGTGGAATCCGATGTCGCCATGATCACCTCCATTGCGCTCGATCACTGCGACTGGCTCGGGGATACCCGCGAGGCGGTGGCAGTGGAGAAGGCGGGAGTGTATCGCGCCGGCAAACCCGCCATCAGCGGTGAGCCCAATCCGCCCGTCACCATCGCCAGCGAGGCTGCCCGCCTCGGCGCCTGCCTGCGTCAGGTCGGCATTGATTTTCGTGGTGATGAGCACGCCAGCGGCTGGGATTATCACGGCCTTCATCAGTGGCGAGACCTGCCCAAACCGGCCCTGCCGCTGATGAACGCGGTCACAGTGCTGGCCGCGCTGGAGTCCCTCGGCCTGCCGCTGCCGGAAGAGGCTATTCGGCAAGGGCTGGCCAATGCCAGGCTGGCCGGGCGGATGCAGCAACTGCAAAGCGCGCCGCTGGTCATCGTCGATGTGGCCCACAATCCCCATTCGGCAGCCTACCTGGCAGCCCAGCTGCGCAAGATGCCCTGCACCGGCGTGCGCCGCGCCGTGGTCGGCATGCTCAAGGACAAGGACATGGCGGGGTCGCTCGCCGAGCTCGATGGCCTCATCGGTGAGTGGTATCTGGCCAGCCTGACCGGCCCGCGGGCGGCGAGCGGGGCCCAACTGGCGGCCGCCCTTGGCAGCGAGCGGGGGCCGGCGACTACCTTTGACAGCGTGGGGCAGGCCTATGCTGCGGCGTTGGCCGCATCGAGTCCTGATGATATGGTCATTGTGTTTGGTTCGTTTTACACTGTTGCCGACATTCTGGCGGGTGTCGCCGTCTAGGTCACACCCCGGCTCCCCGGCCCTCTGGCGGGGAGCCAAATCGCATATTGAGTTACGTAAAGGTAGGATTCAACTTGGCCTCTAAGTTTCAAAACCGTCTGGTGGGCACCGTCATCCTGGTGGCCCTGGTTGTCATTTTTCTGCCGGATTTGATGGACGGCCACAAGCTGGAGCAGAAGGAAGAGGCGTTTGCCAAGATCCCGCTGCGCCCGGAGCTGGAGCCCGCCAAGCCAGCCTTGCAGGTATCGGCCGCCAGCACCTTGCCGGCGGAGCACCTTGCCAGCCAGCAGCAGGCCTCTGCTGCCCAGCAGTGGCAGGTGGAAGAGGTATCTGAGCCGGTAACCCTGGGGGCCAAGCAGGGCCAGCCGCCGGTGCAGCAACCGGCCGCCAAGCCGGTGACCCAGCCCGTCACTCCTCCTGTGGTCAAGCCCCAGCCCAAGCCTGAAGTGATCGCCAAGAAACCGGTGGAGCAGCCCAAGCCCAAGGTGGTGCCGCCCAAGCCGGTCGAGGTGCAAAAACCGGTTGAGAACAAGCCGCAGGCGGGCCAGATCAAGTCGATGGACGATCTCATCGCCAGCAAGATGGGACAACCGACCACAACGACAGCCCCGGCGCCTGCCGCTACTGCGCCGGCCCAGGGCAGCTGGATCCTGCAGCTCGGCGCCTTCAAGAACGTCGACAGCGTCAATGCGCTGGTGGGCAAGCTGCGGGCTGCGGGCTACTCGGCGCACACCTCGCCACGCACGCCGGTCCAGGGTCAGCTCAACCGGGTCTTCATCGGGCCGGATGTCTCCAAGGCCAAGCTGCAGGGCATGCAGAGTCGCATCGGCCAGATGACCGGCTTGAGTGGTTCCGTGGTGGCTTACAACCCCTAAGAGGGTCGACAAGGTAAAAAAATACCGCGCTGCATCTTGGATGAGCGCGGTATTTTTTTAGATGCATTTCACCGGTTTGGGCAGGCCGCCAATCTTGGTGGCCTGCTTGGCGGGGCCTTCCGGGAACAGCTTGTAGAGGTAGCGGCTGTTGCCCTTCTCGGGGCCGTACTGCTTCTCCATTGCCTTGACCAGGGCGCGGATGGCGGGGGAGGTGTTGAACTCCAGATAGAAGGCGCGTACGAAGCGCACCACTTCCCAGTGCGGCTCCTCCAGCACGATACCTTCCTGCTCGGCCAGTACCAGTGCCAGCGCCTCGCTCCAGTCGTTGCTGTTGAGCAGATAACCCTTGGCATCGGTTTCGATGAGTTGGCCGTTGAATTCCAACTGGTGATGCTCGGACATGGTGGGCTCCTTGTGGCCTGTCAGGATTGGGCGGGCATGGTAGCGCCTTGTTCCCGGGTGAGCAACCGGCTCTCGTTGGCCAGGGTGAGCAACTCATCCGCCAACTGGCTGATGAGGTTGAGCTGCTGGGTCAGCATCAGCTGCTCCTCGCTGCTGTCCGGGGTGATGACCGGGCACTGCCCCTCGATCTGCTCCGGCATCTCTCCCGCCAGGTGGCCGGCAGCCCGCTCCAGGGTGTGGCTCAGGTGACGGCTGATCTCGTCCAGCTCGCCGATGGCCTCCAGCTTGTCGCGATGGGCCCCCAGTGCCGAGATGTAGGAGAGCAGGGCGTGGTTGCGCCAGGTGAGGGTGAAGCAGAGGTCGAGAAAACGGCGGCGCTTTTGCGGCTCCACCAGCATGCTCTGCCAGGCCATGGCCAGCTCGCTGTCTGCCAGATGGGCGCTCTTGCGCGCTACCCGGTAGTCGATGGACTCATCCCGCTGCTGTTGCAGGCTGGCGAGCACCGCCGAGAGATAGCGGGCGTTGGCGGAGAGTGAATTGGCGATCAGGGTTGGCAGCCGCTTGTACTGCCAGTCCGGCCACAGCCAGGCCACCAGGGCGTAGGAGAGCAGGCAGCCGAGGAAGGTATCGAGCATGCGCGGCCCCAGGATGGCGAAGCCGATGCCGTCCAGCAGGTTGAACGCCATCAACACGTAGAGGGTGATGAAGCAGACCGCGGCGCTGTAGTTGCTGCGCACCTGGGTGAAGAAGAGGAAGGCGGCCAGCCCCATCACCACCAGCTGTACGTGCAATTCCGGGAACAGCCAGAGCACCGGGATCCCCACCAGCAGGCCGGCGAAGGTACCGAGCATGCGCTGTACCAGCCGGCGACGGGTGGCGCTGTAGCTCGGCTGACAAACGAACAGTACGGTCAGCAGGATCCAGTAACCCTTGTCCAGGTGGAACGCCTGCAGGATGCCATAGCCCACCACCAGCCCGAGCGACAGCCGCAGGGCATGGCGAAACACCATGGAGTTTGGGGTCAGGTGCTGTTTGAGCTGGGTCAGCAGTGGCAGGCGGGCGGGGCGGGCCAGGGGCGGCAGGCTCTGCGGGGCCTGCTCGGGATTTTGCAGCTCTTCGGCGCTTTGCAGCAGCTGGTTGATGCTGGCCAGATTGCGGCGCAGAAACTTCATCGGCGTCAGCAGGGTTTTCGGGTAGTGCTGCTTGAGGTGGGTGAACTCCAGCTGATCGCCGAGGGCCTCCAGCGTCCAGTGGATGCGCTTGTTGTGGGCATAGGGCTTGTGCACCAGGATGGCGTAGCCGAGCCGCTGACACGCCTCGGAGAGCTGCAGGAACACCTCCTGAAAGCCGTCAAGCACGATACCCTGCTTGAGCTCGGCCTCCAGCTTGCTGTAGGGATAGTGGCTGGAGGTGGCCCGCTCGTGGATCTCCAGCGCCAGCAGGTAGAGGCGCAGCAGGCTGGCCAGCTCGGGGGAGGCCCGGTGACGGGTGCTGAGGCGGGCGTTGAGCGCCGACTTGGTGAGCGTCAGGGCGTTGACCAGGTTGATGTTGAGCTGGGCCAGGTTGTGACGAATGGCCTGGGCGCCGTGCTCGTCGGCCGGAAAGAAGCGGGATTTTTCCAGCAGATAGCGGGAGAGGGCAAAGTAGCTTTGGGCCAGCTGTTCGTGCAGGGTTTTGTAGGGCAGCAGCCAGAGCCAGACCAGCGATACCAGGCCATACCAGAGTGCCCCGGCGCCGAGCGCCAGCGGCTGATAGAAGAGATCCGGCGCCTTGGCGGCCCCCAGCATGGTGTAGATGGCGATGAGCAGGGAGCCGAAGCTGATGGTGGCGTAGCGCTGACCGAGCGCCCCCACCATCACGAAGATAAAGGTGGAGCCCGCCAGCCCCAGGGCGAACAGCCAGGGCGTGGGGAAGAGGTACTGCACGCACAGGGAGGCGAACAGGAAGCAGAGCAGGGTCATGGCGAGGTTCTTGACCCGGCCCCACAGACTGTCGTCGGTCTCGGCGATGGCACCGGCCACCACCCCGAGGGAGAGCAGCACGGTGAGCTGGATGTCGCCGGTCGCCAGGGTGAAGGCAAGCAGCCCCATGATTGCCAGCAGTACCTTGAGGGCGAAATAGATATGACTGTCAGTCAGCAAACGGCGCAACAGGCCAGAGAAATCCATGGGCATGGGAGAGCACAACCCTTGAGCGAAACGAAAACCAGAGCATAACCGGTCAACAACGAAACGGCCCTGATTTGGATCAGGGCCACTTCGCTTCATATCCTTGATTTACAACTTATCCTGACAGAAACAGGAGCCAATAAAAACCCCGCCGAAGCGGGGTGTTTGATTAGTTGCGGTTGCCGCCAAGCAGACTCAGCAGGCCCAGGAAGATGTTGTAGATGGAGACGTACAGGGTGACGGTAGCGGAGATGTAGTTGGTCTCGCCGCCGCGCACGATCTGCTGGGTGGTCAGCAGGATGGCGCCGGAGGAGAACAGCATGAACATGGCGGACAGGGCCAGGCTCAGGGCGCTCATCTGCAGGAAGATGTTGGCGATCATGGCCACCAGCAGTACCCAGAAACCGACGAACAGCATGCCGCCGATGAAGGAGAGGTCACGCTTGGTGGTCAGGGCATAGGCCGACAGACCGAAGAAGGTGAGCGCGGTGCCGCCGAGCGCGGTCATCACGATCTCGCCGCCGCCATTGTTCATGTACATGTTGATGATGGGGCCGAGGCTATAGCCCAGCAGACCGGTCAGGGCGAAGGTGAACACCAGCCCCATGCCGTTTTCGCGATTTTTCTCGGTCAGGAACATCAGACCGTAGACGCCGATGAGGAAGATGGCCCAGTGCAGGGGCGGCATATTCATCACGGTGGCTACCCCGGCCACCACGGCAGAGAAGCCAAGAGTGAGGGAGAGCAGCATATAGGTGTTGCGCAGTACCTTGTTGGTATCGCGCGCGGCACTCTGGGTGCCGGTATAGATAGAACGGGTATCCATCTTGGGTGTCCTCTTGATTTCCGGGGTGAGGCGGCAATCCGCCTCGTTAACGCATTGTATGCACTGAATGTCGGGATGACGAGCGCTGATTTCAAGCCCCACCCCAGCCTGTTGCCCCCTACTATCCCAAATCAAATATGTATTGCATATGAACAAGGGGCTGACGTAGTATGCACGCCGTTCGGAGGGGTGGCAGAGCGGCTGAATGCACCGGTCTTGAAAACCGGCGATGGGCGACCATCCGTGGGTTCAAATCCCACCTCCTCCGCCATCTTTAGAAAAGCCCCGGCAACCAACTTGGTTGCCGGGGCTTTTTGCTATCCGGGTGCCGGTGTTTTCGGATCATGACGTTGTGGTGGATGTTGGCGGCTGGTGTTTATTGAGTACCAGCAGGGTGAGCAGGCAGCAGGCGGCGCCGGCGTAGAAGGTGAAGGCGGGGCCCAGATGGTCCCACAGCAGGCCGGCCAGCAGGCTGGCCAGCAACATGGCGAGGCCGCAGACGAGGTTGAAGAAGCCAAATGCGCTGCCGCGCAGATCCGCCGGGGCCGTGGCGGCCACCATGGCGGCCAGCAGCCCCTGGGTCATTCCCATGTGAATGCCCCACAGCATCACCCCTGCCAGTAGCACGCCCCAGTGGGTGCTGGCCGCCAGCACCAGATCGGCGGCAATCAGCACCAGCAGTCCCCAGATGAGCAGGGTGCGGTGACTCATGCGATCCGAGAGGCGGCCGAACGGGTAGGCGCTGAGGGCATAGACCAGATTCATCGCCACCATGACCAGCGGCACCAGCGCCAGCGCCATGCCGCTTTGCTGGGCACGCAGCACCAGAAAGGCTTCGCTGAAGCGGGCCAGGGTAAACAGGGCGCCGATCAGCAGCACCCAGCGATAGGGTTTACCCAGCCGGCGCAGGTTGTCGCGTCGCAGGGGGTTGCGGCGCTCGCACCGGCCGCTCTCTTTGGGTTCCCGCAGGCCGATGGCGAGCAGGGCGACCGAGGCCAGCCCAGGAATGACCGCCAGCCAGAAGATGGCGCGAAAATCATCGTGCCAGAGCAGCATTAATCCGACGGCCAGCAGTGGTCCCAGCAGGGCACCGACCGTGTCGAGGGACTGGCGCAGGCCAAAGGCGGCGCCGCGCAGCTCAAGGGGGGTGAGGTCGGCGACCAGCGCATCACGGGGGGCGCCCCGAATGCCTTTGCCAATTCTGTCCAGCAGGCGGGCGGTCAGTATCAACCCGCAGCCAGTGGCGATGGCGAACAGCGGCTTGGTCAGGGCTCCCAGCCCGTAACCGAGCAAAGCCAGCCCCTTTCGTCTCCCCAGATAGTCGCTCAAGGTGCCGGAGAAGACCTTGACCATCAGTGCCGTGGCCTCCGCCATCCCTTCGATGAGCCCGATGGTGAGGGCGCTGCTGCCGAGCACCGTCACCATGAACAGGGGCAGCAGGCTGTGGATCATCTCGGACGAGATGTCCATCAGCAGGCTGACGAAGCCCAGCACCCAGACCCCGCGCGGGATCCGGCGGGAGGGAGGGACCGGGTCTTGTCTGTTGCCTGTCGTCATCGGGGGGGAGCCTTGCCTCGCATCAATTCCCACAGAGCATAGCCAGCCCGGCGACCCAGAGGCGGCCGGGCTGGCTTGCTGCGTGATTACTGTTCGATATCGAGCTCAGCCCGAACCGGTTGCCGGTTGCGCAGAGTGGAGATCAGCACCAGTGCGGCGATGGCGGCCAGCAGGGTGAAGGAGGCGGAGTAACGGCTCAGCTCCAGCCCGCCCTTGCTGAGCGGCTTGTCCAGAAAATCCCCCACCACGGCTCCCAGCGGCCTGGTCAGAATGAAGGCGGCCCAGAACAGCAGGGTCCGCGACACCCGGGTCAGGTAGTAGGTCGCCACGATGGCGGCCAGCATGCCGCCGAACAGCACGGCACTGCCTGCATAACCAAAGCCGGCCTCGTCTGCGGTCCAGTCACCCAGTGCGGTGCCCAGCGTCTGGGAGAACATGATGGTGACCCAGTAGAACAGCTCGGTGCGCGGGGTGGTAATGCTGCCGGTGGAGATGCTGCCCTGCAGCCGATACCAGAGCAGGAAGGAGCCCATCAGCAAGGCCAGCAGCAGCGTGGAACCACCGGCATAACCCAGCCCGAGCGAGCGATCGGCAAAGTCTGCCAGGGTGGTGCCGACCGTGGTGGTGGCGATGATGGTGGTCCAGTAAAGGAGGGGGTTATAGGAGGTCGCTGCGATCTGCGCGCTGACCGACACGAAAAAGATCACGGCAAAGATGGCCGTGCTCACCAGATAACCGAGTTCCATCGACATGGAGACGGCGTCACCCCCCGTCTCCCCCAGGGTGGTCGCCAGAATCTTGATGACCCAGAACGCCAGGGTGATCTCTGGCACCTTGCTGATTGCTGCGCTGTTGCTGTTGTGCATGTTAACCCTCTCTCGCATCTGTCGTATGACGAGGACTCGTCAGGCAACAGCCTCGCCGAGCAGTCTTAAGCAAAACTTAAGAATGAGCGGCCGTCTTGAAAAAGAGTGGTGCGAGCGCGAGGCGGGAAGGTGAGTCGTATATGCGTGGCTGTTTTTTGAGCGACTGCATAACACGGGTATCTTAATTTTTCCTTAAGTATCGTCGGCTAGGCTGTCAGTTTGCTGATGATTGTTGATATACATCACATTATTGAAGATATTTGAAAATAGTATATTTGGTGTTTTCAGCACGCTGTTACTATCCGGCGCCAAATATCGGCGTGTCGACTCTGGTTCGGCTATTTCGACGTGTAATAAAGAAGCGTAACAGGGAGATATGCATGCCTTCTTTTCTTAGAATAAGAATTGTTCCATTTATTTTTTTGTTGGCATTTATTTTTGCTTTCTTGCTCAACTGGCCAGTCCTGCTGCATTTTTATGAGATATTGACGCAGCTTGAGCATTTTAAAATCGGGTTTTCCATCTCCATTCCCATCGTATTGGTAGCGGCATTGAACTTTGTATTCATGCCATTCTCTGTGCGTTATTTCGTCAAGCCTTTCTTTGCCTTTTTGTTTATCACTGGTGCCATTGCCAGCTACACCATGATGAAATACAAGGTGCTGTTTGATGGCGACATGATCCAGAACATCTTTGAGACCAACCAGAGCGAGGCTTACTCCTACCTGAGCGTGCCCATCGTGGTCTGGGTATTGCTGGCCGGAGTGCTGCCGGCGGTACTGCTGTTCTTCGTCAAGATAGAGTATCCGGCCAAATGGTATCAGGGCCTGTTGCAGCGCGGGCTCTCCATGCTGGCCTCGCTGGCGGTATTGGGGATCATCGCCGCAGCCTACTATCAGGACTATGCCTCGGTCGGGCGTAACAATCAGACCCTGAACCGGGAGATCACGCCGGCCAATTACATGTACAGCACTACCAAGTATCTCTACAAACGCTATCTGGCGGAGCCGGTACCGTTCCAGCGGATGGGCGACGACGCCAAGCGGGTGGCCGGCAAGGAGAAGCCGACCATGATGTTCCTGGTGGTGGGGGAGACGGCGCGCGGCAAGAACTTCTCCATGAACGGCTATCACAAGGAGACCAACCCCTTCACCAGTCAGCAGGCGGGGATCATCTCCTTCAACGACGTGCGCTCCTGCGGCACGGCGACGGCGGTCTCGGTACCCTGCATGTTCTCCAACATGGGGCGCAACCAGTTCGACGGCAACCAGGCCCGCAACAGCGAAGGGCTGCTGGATGTGCTGCAAAAGAGCGGCATCTCCATCTTCTGGAAGGAGAATGACGGCGGCTGCAAGGGCGTGTGCGATCGGGTGCCGAACATGGTGGTCAAGCCCAAGGATCACCCCAAGTTCTGCGACAAGAACACCTGCTATGACGAGGTGGTGCTGGAGGGGCTGGACGACGAGCTGGCCGGCATGAAGGGGGACAAGCTGGTGGGCTTTCACCTCATCGGCAGCCATGGCCCGACCTATTACAAGCGTTATCCGGGGTCGCATCGTCATTTCCTGCCGGATTGTCAGCGCAGCGATATCGAAAACTGCACCGATCAGGAGCTGGAGAATACCTACGACAACACCATTCGCTACACCGATTTTGTGATTGCCAGCATGATCGAACGGCTGAAAAAATATGAAGACAAATACAACACGGCGCTGATCTATATTTCCGACCATGGCGAGTCACTGGGGGCATTGGGGCTTTATCTGCACGGTACCCCTTACAAGTTTGCGCCGGATGATCAGACCCGGGTGCCCATGCAGGTGTGGATGTCGCCCGGTTTCTCCAAAGAGAAGGGAATGAATCTCGATTGTCTGCAGCAAAAGGCAGCCAATACCCGTTATTCCCACGACAACCTGTTCTCGTCCATGCTGGGGATCTGGGATGTGAATACGGCGGTATATGACCAGCAGCTGGATATCTTCAGCCAGTGTCGCAGCGTGCAGTAACGCCATATTGAGATAAAGGGGAGCCTGGCTCCCCTTTTTATTTGGGCGCAGCCTGATGATGGCCCGTGAGCGGCTTGCCAGCCTGACCAGATGGGTCGGGTAAACCCCGTTGTCTGGTGTATGATGTCACTGCTCATTTATTGTGCTGTGCGCCAACGGGATGTGGCGGGGCTGACCGCCAGGGTAAGCGGCGAATTAATCTGCCAGCAGCTGAGTAATTTTATTTCGGAGGCAAGACTCGTCTTTTGCAAAAAAGTCGATATAAAGTGGGATGCCATGCTGGGCGGGGGCATTTTCCGGGCAGCCAGGGCCAAACTGGCCATGTCATCAGTGCCGACCGTTCGCCGCCCACGGCCCATAAAACATCTATTTGAAGGCCAAGGCGCGAAGGAGTGCAGTTTGCGTTTCTCGCTGCGGGTGGCCATGTTCAGCAACGTGACGCGCATGGCCATGGCCTCGCGTCGGTAGGGATCGGCAATGCGGCGTCATCTGTTTATCTGGTTAGGCCCGTTATGTAGCTTGTTGTTGTTGGGGGCGGCGCTGGCCGTGCTCTATCGTCTGACTCACCTCTGGCACTGGCACGACATCCGGCTGGCCATCTGGTCTTTGCCGCTGCCGCTGTTGGGCGGTGCCCTGTTGCTGACCCTGCTCAGCTATGCCTGCCTCTGCTGCTACGACATGCTGGCGGTGCACGCCCTCGGCAAGCGGCTGCCCTGGCAGCAGGTGGGGGTCACCTCGTTCATCGCCTACACCTTCTCCAATACCCTGGGGTTCGCCCTGCTGACCGGCTCGTCGGTGCGCTATCGCATCTACTCGTCGCTGGGGCTCGGCACCGGGGAGGTGGCCAGGATCATCGTCTTCTGTTCTGTGACCTTCTTCCTCGGCCTGCTGGCCTGGGGGGGCACGGCCCTGCTGGTGGGGCAGGCCACCACCTTGCTGCCGGACTGGCCGCTGTGGGCCGATCAGCTGCTCAATGTGGCGGGCGCTCTGGCACTCTTGGCGGTGCTTGGCTATCTGTTCTGGCCAAAGCCTGCATTGGTGTGGCGCGGCCACGAGCTGGTGTTGCCGGTATTCAGAACCCGGCTGCTGCAACTGCTGGTGGCGTTGCTGGACTGGATGGCCGCCGCCGCCGTGCTCTATGTGCTGCTGCCGGCGGACAGCGTCTCCTATCCGGTGCTGCTCAGTGCCTTCGTGCTGGCCAGCTTCCTCGGGGTGCTGGCCCATGTGCCCGGCGGGATCGGGGTGTTCGAGGCGAGCATGAGCCTGCTGCTGGCCAAATACCTACCGGTGGACAAGCTCTTGGCCTCCCTGCTGCTCTATCGCTGTATCTACTATGTACTGCCTTTCCTGTGCGCCCTGCTGCTGTTCACCAGCCAGGAGCTGCTGCAGCAGAAGGCGCGCTGGAGCCGGTTGCAGGGCGTCATGACCGCGGTGCGCGAGTTCCTGCCGGCGCTGATCAGCCTGGGGGCGTTCGCGGCGGGCAGCCTGCTGCTCTGCTCGGGGATGATCCCCACCATGCGCGGGCGCATCGAGATGTTCCTGCAGGTATTGCCGCTGCACCTGCTGGAGCTCTCCCATGTGCTTGGCAGCGTCAGCGGCGTGCTGCTGATCCTGCTGGCCCGCAGCCTCTACCGGCGCCACGATGCGGCGTTTCGCATCACCCAGCTGCTGCTGGGGCTGGGGATGATCTTCTCCCTGCTCAAGGGGTTCGACTGGGAGTCGGCCCTGCTGCTCGGGCTGTTCCTGCTCATCATCACTCCCTGTCGCTCACTGTTCTATCGCAAGGGCTCCCTGCTGCACGCCCAGTTCACTCCGGGCTGGCTCATCTCGGTGGGGGCTGTGCTGCTGGGGGCGCTCTGGCTGCTGCTCTTCTCCTACCGCCAGGTGGAATATGACCACGCCCTCTGGTTCCACTTCTCGCCCCATGGCGCCGCCTCCCGCGGGCTGCGGGCCATGGGCAGCGTGGTGGCCGTGCTGGCCGTGGTCGGGGTGGCCCAGCTGCTGGCGCCGCTGCGGGTCTCCGGGCGCAAGCCGGAGCCGGACGAGCTGGCCCGCGCCCATGCCTTGGTGCTGCGGGAGGGGGGCGGTCATGGCTACCTGGCCCAGCTTGGCGACAAGTCACTGCTGTTTCATCCCGGCGGCGAGGCGTTTTTGATGTACGGCGTCGAGGGCAATGGCTGGATCGTGATGGGGGATCCCATCGGTCAGCCTGAGCTTATCGAGGAGCTGCTCTGGCAGTTTCGCGAGCTTTGCGATCAGCACGATGCCAGCCCGGTGTTCTACCAGGTGTCGGCCCGCTACCTGCCGCTCTATCTGGAGCTGGGGCTGATCCCGTTCAAGCTGGGGGAGGAGGCCATCGTCGATCTGGCGGCCTTCGAGCTGGCTGGCAGCCGGTTGCGCAACCTGCGCCAGAGCCATGCCAAGGGCAAGCGGGAGGGGTTGTCGTTCGAGGTGGTGGCGCCTGAATGCGTGCCTGCACTGTTACCACGCCTCAATGAGGTGTCGGACACCTGGCTGCAGAGCAAGCAGGGCAAGGAGAAGGGCTTCTCGGTGGGCAGCTTTGAGCCCGCCTACCTCAGCCTGAGCCCGGCCGCGCTGGTGCGTCACGAGGGGCAGATCGTCGGTTTTGCCAACCTCTGGGTCAGCCATAACAAAGAGAGCCTCTCCATCGATCTGATGCGCTACAGCCTGGACACGGGCACGGCCCCCATCATGGACTTCCTGTTCGTCGAGCTGCTGCTGTGGGGCAAGGCCGAGGGCTACGCCAGCTTCAACCTCGGCATGGCGCCCATGTCCGGTTTCAACGATCACCCCCTGAGCGGCTACTGGACCCGGCTTGGCAACACCATCTTCACCCGGGGCAGCCGTTTCTACAATTTCCAGGGGCTCAGACGCTACAAGGAGAAGTTCTCGCCGGACTGGGAGCCGCGCTACCTGCTCTGTACCAGCAAGCTGGTGCTGCCGAGGGTGCTGACCAACCTGATATCCCTGATCAGCCGAGGCCCGTTCGGGCTCATCAAAAAATAGGAGTCGGCCATGAAAATCCTGTTATTGCTGCTGGCGTGCTGCGCCTTTTCGCTCTCTGCCGCGCCGGTGAAAGAGGAGTTGGGGTTGGTGGAGCTGCCGGTGGCGCAAGCCTCGAGCGCACCCATGGTGGTGTTCATGAGCGGTGACGGCGGCTGGGCGGCGCTGGACAAGGGCCTCAGCGCCCAGCTGCAGCAGCACGGCATGCCGGTGGTGGGCTGGAGCTCGCTCACCTACTACTGGAAGAAGAAGGATCCACAGCAGGTCACCGCCGATCTGGTGCGGATCCTGGATGATTACCAGTCCCGCTGGGGGCGCCAGCGCTGGCTGCTGGTGGGCTTCTCCTTCGGTGCCGAGATAGTGCCCTTCGTGATCAACCGGTTGCCCGAGCCTTATCGCAAGAGCCTGATCGGGGCCGTGATGCTCTCGCCTTCGATCGCCTCTGACTTCGAGATCCACGTCAGCGACATGGTGACCCACGACAAGGCGGGCAGCTATCCCACCCAGCCCGAGGTCAACGCCATCCACACCCTGCCGATGCTCTGCGTGCAGGGGGCGGATGACGACTCGCCGGTGCGGCTCTGTCCCCGTTTGCAGCAGCCCAACGTGACCACGGTGACCCTACCCGGTTCGCACCATTTCGAGGATGACTACCCGGTGCTGTTCAAGACCATTGCCAGCCATCTTTCACTGCAATAAATATCGCGCGCCGGCAGGAAATGTTGATTTAAATCAATGATTATTTCCTGCCGGCCCGATCCGTTTTCGCCCCGTCAGAATCTTTTTGAATTGACCTTTACAGGTGCTGATTGCTTCCCAACACTCTACTGAGCAACAACGTAAGAGTGGGGGCTACATGCGCGAACAAAAAGGCCATCTTGTTGATCAGGAAGTGGATTTCGCAGCTGATGAACAGCTGGTGTCCACCACGGATCTGCGGGGCGTGATCACCTACGCCAATGACAATTTCTGCCGGGTCGCCGGTTACAGCCGGGCTGAGCTGGTGGGGCAGCACCACAACATGGTGCGTCATCCCGACATGCCCAAGGCGGCATTTGCCGACTTGTGGGGCAAACTCAAGCAGGGCCAGCCATGGCGCGGCATGGTGAAGAACCGCTGCCAGGATGGTCGTTATTACTGGGTGGATGCCTACGTCACCCCTATCTTCGAGCAGGGCAAGATCAGCGGCTATCAGTCGGTGCGCTGTCGCGCCGATCCGCAGATGAAGCAGATCGCAGCCCGCACCTATGCGCGGCTGCGGGCGGCGGAGCAGGGCGGCGGCAAGCCCAGGATTTCGCTGGCACGGCTGCGCCACGGGGTCGCGGTGGCCGGGTTGCTGGCGCTGGGCTGGCTCGGCACCGTGCAACTGGGCGGTTGGGCCGCGCTTTACATGGCGTTGCCGCTGATCTTGCTGGGGTTGCTCTATCGCCACGAACTCATCACCACCCCCCGTTATCTGCAGCAACTGGCCGGCGAGTACGACAGCCTGACCCGGCTCATCTACTCGGGCCAGGAGCCAAGCGCCATCGCCGACTTCCACATCAAGCTGCTGCAGGCCCGTATTCGGACCGTGCTCGGCCGGGTGGATGATGCCACTCATGCCCTGCAGGATCTGGCGGTGCACCTGAAGAGCGCCTCCAGCGAGGCGAGCTCGGACATCGCCGAGCAGGATGCCCAGACCCAGCAGATGGCGGCCGCCATCACCGAGATGGCGAGCACGGCCCAGGAGATCGCCCGCAACATTCAGGACACCAACAGCCAGATTGCCGAGGCCAAGGCTCACTGCCAGCACACGGATCAGCAGTTGATCGAGACCGAGCACAAGATCACCGATCTGGCGAAGGAGGCGGAGCACGCCTTTGCCTCGGCGGTGGCACTGGCCAGCGAGTCGGATCGCATCGGGGTGCTGATGGGGGAAATTCAGGGCATTGCCGATCAGACCAACCTGCTGGCGCTCAACGCCGCCATCGAGGCGGCCCGGGCCGGCGAACAGGGGCGCGGCTTTGCGGTGGTGGCGGACGAGGTGCGTACCCTGTCTACCCGCACCCACAAGGCGACCGAACAGATCCAGAGCAGCATCGGCCAGATCCAGCGCACCCTGAACGGCTGGAAGGGGATGATGCAGAACAACCTGCAACAGACCCAGGCCTGCGTAGAGATGACCCGAATGGGATCGGACAGCCTGCACCAAGTACTGACGGAGATCGAGCTGGTGATGGACTTCTCGGCCCAGATCTCGGCGGCGGCGGAAGAGCAGCAGGCGGTGGTGGAAAACATCAGCCAGAACGTCAACCTCATCTCCCAGCACTCCCATGCCAACAGCAGCAAGATGCACGATGTCGACGAGTCGAGCGAGATCCTGCTGACCAAGGCCAGACAGCTCAAGTCCCTGGGGCAGACCTTCGGTTAGCCGCCGCTGCCATCCATACAACAACAAGGCCACCTGCGGGTGGCCTTGTTGATGTCGGGGTTTGGATCAGCCTGGGGACTCAGCCAGCGGAGCCCCCTTGTCGTGGTACATGGCGCGGTCGGCCTGGATCAGCCACTGCTCGGCGCGCCAGCCCGGCTGGTACTGGCTGATGCCGACGCTGATACCGACCGCCAGCGGAACTCCTTCCACCTCGAACGGCGACTGCATGGTGGCCCTGATCTGCTCGGCGATGACGTCGGCTTGCGCCTGATCATGGCCCGGCAACAGCAGCACGAACTCGTCGCCGGCCAGTCTGGCGAAGAAGTGCTGTGGCCCGAGGCTGCGGCTGATCCGCTCCGCCAGCTGGCAGAGGAGGGCATCACCGTGGCTGTGGCCGAAGTTGTCGTTGACCTGCTTGAAGTCGTCGAGATCGCAAAACAGCAGGCAGCCGGGGGCCGGGCCCTTGACCTGGGCATTGAGCCGCTCCATCAGGCTCAGCCGGTTGGGCAGGCCGGTGAGCGGGTCGCGGCGGGCGAGCTGCCAGATCTCCCCCTCCCGCTGGCGGCGCAGGGCGATCTCGCGATTGAGCCGCTGATTGCACATCAATAGATAGAGGGCCAGCAGCAGGATCAGCACGCTGGCCGCCAGGCTCAGCAGGAACCAGGGACGCCAGAAAATCCACTGTTCGGAAGGGGCCTGATAGAGAAACTCGTGCAAGGAGACCGGTTTGGACACCAGCCCGATCTCGACCAACTGCTGCATGATGTGGGTCATGCGATCGGGATTCATATACCCGATCTCCACATAGAGCGGCTGGATCATCTCCTTGCTCACCTGCAGCTCGTACTCCATGTGGGCCTGACTGCGGTTGACGCCATACTCCTTGCGCAGCAGGGCGATGGCTTCTTGCGGATGGGCGAGGGCGTAGCGCCAGCCCGCCAGGCTCGCGGCCCGAAACCGGGCCACCCGATCCGGATGGGCGCGCTCCTGCGCCTGGGTGGTGAACAGGATGTCGCTGTAGAAATCGATGCCGTAGTTGCGCGGATTGATGACGGAGACGGGGATGCCGCGCTCCTCCAGATAGAAGGGCTCGTTGCTGAGGTAGGCGTTGAAGATGTCGACCCGGCCTTCGATGAGATCCTCGATGTTGACCGAGGTGGGTAGCGGAATGAGCTGGTGCTCATTGAGCCCCTGATAGAACAGGGTGGCCAGCAGTTCGGCGTCCTGATGGGCCGAAAACATCATGATCCGTTTGCCACGCATGTCGTCAACGGTGAGAATGCCGCTGTCACGGCGAGCCAGAAAGATGGACGGGGAGTGCTGATAGACGCTGGCAAGCGCCAACAGCGGCTGGCCGCTGGCGTAGCTGGTGAGCACCTCGGTGTTGCCGACCCCGAAGTCGGCCCGCCCGCTCAGCACCTCTTCTACCGGGCTGATGTCCTTGCCGCCGGGCCGTATCTCGACGTCCAGCCCGGCACTGGCATAAAAGCCCTTGGCCTTGGCCATGTGATAGCCAACGAACTGGGGCTGATGCAGCCAGCGCAGCTGGAGTACGACCCGCTCCGGCGCTTCAAGGGTGGATTCGCTGGCCCGCAAGGGAACAGCATGACTGATGCCAATCAACAGCAGCCAAAGCAGGTATCTCTTCATCCGTGCGAGTCTTGTTCTGAGTGTTCATGGGGTGCGACCCCGCAGGGTCATGTTCTTGTAATTAAAAACATTCTAAAGGGTTATTGATGTACCGGATACTAGTGCAGCACAAAGATTTCATGGTTATCAACAAGGGGCCTAGGCTCGGCATGCATGACGAGACCGACGAGGCCGGCCTGCTCCATCCGGGGCTGGTCAGCCGGGTCAAGGCCGACACCGGTCTGCTGCTCTATCCGGTGCATCGGCTCGACAAGATGACCTCCGGGCTGGTGCTCTTGGCGCGCACCACCGAGGCCAACCGGGCCCTCAGCATGGCCTTTGCCGCGCGGGAAGTGAGCAAGCAGTATCTGGCCCTCTCCGATCGCAAGCCCAAGAAGAAGCAGGGCTGGGTGAAGGGGGACATGCAGAAGGGACGGGGCGGCAGCTGGATGCTGGCGCGCAGCCAGGACAACCCGGCCATCAGCTGGTTCGACTCCGTCTCGGTGCGCGAGGGCTTGCGGCTCTACCGGATCAAGCCCAGAACCGGCAAGACCCACCAGATCCGGGTCGCCCTCAAAAGCGTGGGGGCGCCGATCTTGGGGGATGAGCGTTACGGCGGCACGGCGGCCGATCGCGGCTATCTGCACGCCTGGCGCCTGGCGTTCACCCTGGCGGGGGAGGCGTTCGACTTCGTCTGTCCGCCCGACGAAGGCACGCTGTTTGTGCTGCCCGAGTTGCACGCCGCCATCGCGGGGCTGGCGGAATGAAGGGGGCGACAGTGCCAGGAGTGCCGGATCTGCCCGCCAGCGGCTGGATCCTGGCGGATTTTGATGACACCCTGGCGCCGGATGACAGCCATGCCGGGCTGCTGCGTTTCATCCTGCGCCGCCGCATCTGGCCGCTGCTGCTGTGGCCGGTGATGGCGCTGGGTGGGTTGGTCTATCTGCTGCCAAGCCAGCGTCGGCGCGGCATTTCACTGATCTGGTGGGCCATCACCCTCGGGCTGTCGCCGCTGGGGTGGCGACGCCTGGTGCGGGCCTATTGCCGTACCCGGCCTGGACTGTTTCGTGAGGCACGCGCCCTGCTGCTGGCCGAAGGGCAGCGCTGCTGGGTGCTCTCCGCCAGCCCTCGTGCCCTGGTGCGGGGGCAACTGCCCGGCCATCTGCCCCATCGCATTCTGGGTTCGCGGATGCACTATCGCCTCGGCGGCCTGATGCCGCGTTTTTACTGCCACGGCCGCCACAAGATCCTGCCCGGGATCCACGCCCTCGGCGCCACCCTGGCACTGAGCGACAGCCTGCACGACTTGCCGCTGCTGGCAGAGGGGCAGGCGGCGTGGCTCATCAATCCCACCCCGGCGCGGCTGCAACAGGCGCGGCAGGCATTGCCCCGCATCGAGCCCAGATACTGGTCCCTGTAAGGCAAAGCTGACAGCCTTGCGGGGCGCCACCGAGCGCGCCACAAGGCTGCGGCCTTAATGTCACAATCTATTTACATCTTTTGGCCATCCCCCCCGGCAAACTATCTGAACGCCGCCTCTTCTCTTCCGCCGCGCCGCCACCTCTAATGAAACAAGTTGTTAACAATGCCGGTGGCGGCTGCCCGCAGCGCCCCGGTGTTACCCTCTTCGTTATCAGTCAATCGCAAGGAGCGCATCATGACGACCACTTCTTCTGCCCGTACTCACACCATCAATCCGCTCGGCACCGATGGTTTCGAATTCGTCGAGTACACGGCGCCGGATGCCAAAGGGATTGCCGCCCTCAAGGCGCTGTTCGTCTCGCTGGGCTTTGCCGAGGTGGCGCAGCACAAGCACAAGCAGTGCTGGCTCTACCGCCAGGGGGACATCAACTTCGTGGTCAATGCCGAGCCCCACTCCCAGGCCGAGCAGTTTGCCAGCCTGCACGGGCCGAGCGTCTGCGGCATGGCATTTCGGGTGAGCGATGCAGGCAAGGCCCAGCAGTACGCCATCGGCAAGGGCGCCAAGCCGTTCGTCGGCAAGATTGGCCCCATGGAGCTCAACATCCCCGCCATCTACGGCATCGGCGAGAGCACCCTCTCTTTCGTCGACCGCTACGGCGACAAGGGCTCCATCTATGACGTGGACTTCGTCTTCTATCCGGACTGGCAGGCGCGCATGGCCGAGGTGGATGCCGGGTTGTACGAGATTGACCACCTGACCCACAACGTGCAGCGTGGCAACATGGATGTCTGGTCCAATTTCTACGAGCGGATCGGCAACTTTCGCGAGATCCGCTACTTCGACATCGAGGGCAAGCTGACCGGGCTCCATTCCCGTGCCATGACCGCCCCCTGCGGCAAAATTCGCATTCCCATCAACGAATCTTCCGACGACAAGTCCCAGATCGAGGAGTATCTGCGTCAGTACAAGGGGGAGGGGATCCAGCACATCGCCATGGCGTCGAGCGATATCTACCGCACCATCCGCACCCTGCGCGGCCGTGGTACCGGCTTTATGCCGACCCCGGACACCTACTACGAGAAGGTGGACAGCCGGGTCGAGGGGCACCAGGAGGATCTGGCTGCGCTCAAAGAGCTGCGCATCCTCATCGACGGCTCCCCCACCAAGGACGGCATTCTGCTGCAGATCTTCACCGACACCGTGATCGGCCCGGTGTTCTTCGAGATCATCCAGCGCAAGGGCAATGAAGGTTTTGGCGAGGGCAACTTCCAGGCACTGTTCGAATCCATCGAGCTGGATCAGATCCGCCGCGGGGTGCTCAATGATGCGTAACGGGAGCCGCCACGGGCGGGTTGGTTGTCAAGCAAGGGAGGTTGGCGATGCGCAACTGGATTAACTTTCCCCACCGGGAGGGGACACACTCCCGCCAGGCTCATGCCGACCTGCCCGAGCAGGCCATCTATGAGCGTGAACTGGGCCGCTCCGGCTTTTTCGGGCCTGCCACCCACATGCACCACAAGCATGCCCCCACCGACTGGGTCAACTGGGAGGGGCCGCTGCGCCCGCGCCTGTTTGATCTCAATGCCCTCGGCGAGGAGGTGAGCTCTCTCTCCCCCTGGGTGATGCCGGATATTCTGAGCAACCCCCACTGCCGCTACCGCATCTGGCGCCTGCATGAGCCCATGTCGTTTCTGGTGCGCAACGCCGATGGCGACGAGCTCTTGTTCATCCACGAGGGCAGCGGCGAGTTCTATTGCGACTACGGTCACCTGACCCTGCGCGATGGCGACTACCTGGTGATCCCCCGCGGCACCATGTGGCGCATCGAGCCGACGGCGCCCCTGTTCATCCTGATGATCGAGGCGACCAACGACAGCTACCAGTTGCCGGACAAGGGGCTGGTGGGCAATCACGCCATCTTCGACCCGGCAGCGCTGGACGTGCCGGCCATCAACGAGCGCTTCCTGGCCCAGCAGGATGAGAACCCCTGGTCGCTGCAGGTCAAGCGTCACAACCAGGTCTCGGTCATCACCTGGCCGTTCAATCCGCTGGATGCGCAAGGGTGGCACGGGGATCTCTGCGTGGTGCGCCTCAACTGGCGGGACATCCGCCCGCTGATGAGCCATCGCTACCACCTGCCGCCCTCGGCCCACTCCACCTTCGTGGCGAGCCGGTTCGTGGTCTGCACCTTCGTGCCGCGCCCCATCGAGAGCGATCCCGGCGCCCTCAAGGTGCCCTTCTACCACAGCAACGACGACTACGACGAGGTGCTCTTCTACCACGCCGGGGATTTCTTCAGTCGGGACAACATAGAGCGGGGCATGGTCACCTTCCACCCCGCCGGGTTCACCCACGGTCCCCATCCCAAGGCGTTTGCGGCGGGTCAGGCCTATGCCAAGAAGTTCACCGACGAGGTGGCGGTGATGCTCGATACCCGCGATGCGCTCAACGTCGGCAGCCTGTGTGACGGGGTGGAGAACCCGCGTTACGTCACCAGCTGGTTGCGCCCGGAACTCACGCCAGCCACGAACGGCAAATAAAAGGAATCCCTATGAAACTGGCAACCCTGAACAATGGTAAACGGGACGGCGCCCTGGTGGTGGTGAGTCGCGATCTGAGCCGTGCGGTGCGCGTGCCGCAGCTGGCCGCCACTCTGCAGGCGGCCCTCGACGAGTGGGCCGAGCTTGCGCCCAAACTGACCGCCGTCTATCAGCAGCTCAACGATGGCGCCTGCGCCGACGCCTTCCCGTTCGACGAGACGGCCTGTCTCTCCCCGCTGCCGCGCGCCTACCAGTGGGCTGACGGCAGCGCCTATGTCAACCACGTGGAGTTGGTGCGCAAGGCCCGCGGCGCCGAAATGCCAGAAAGCTTCTGGCACGATCCCCTGATCTATCAGGGGGGCTCGGACAGCTTCCTGCCGCCCCGTGGCACCATCCCGATGGGGTCGGAGGAGTGGGGCATCGATTTCGAGTCGGAGATCGCCGTCATCACCGACGACGTGCCGATGGGCACCAGTCCGCAGGCGGCCGCCGGCCACATCAAGCTGCTGATGCTGGTCAACGACGTCAGCCTGCGCAACCTCATCCCGGGGGAGCTTGCCAAGGGCTTTGGCTTCTTCCAGTCCAAGCCCTCCAGCAGCTTCTCGCCGCTGGCCATCACTCCGGACGAGCTGGGGGATGACTGGCGCGACGGCAAGGTGCACCTGCCGCTTGAGACCCACCTCAACGGCGCCCTGTTCGGAGCCCCCGATGCCGGGGTGGACATGACCTTCAACTTTTATGAACTGATCGCCCACGCTGCCAAGACCCGGCCGCTCGGGGCGGGCTGCATCATCGGCTCGGGCACCGTCTCCAACTACGACCGAAGCCGCGGCTCATCCTGCCTCGCCGAACTGCGAATGCTGGAAATTATCGAGTCAGGTCAAGCCACTACACCCTTTCTGCGCTTTGGTGATACAGTGTCCATCGCGATGCAGGATCGCAACGGGATGAGTCTGTTTGGCACCATTTTGCAGCGGGTCACGCCGGCGGGGGCCAGTCAGACGAAGTGAGGGGCCAGCATGGATACGAGGCCGGCTGGTGAACGGCAGGTGCCCTTGCACCTGCCAACACAGGGACAGATTATGTTGCAGTTGTTTGGATATTGGCGTTCATCGGCAAGTTATCGGGTACGGATCGTGATGCAGCTCAAGGGGCTCGATTATGAGCAGCATCCGGTCAATCTGCGGCAGGGCGAGCAGCGCGAGAAGGCCTATCGCCGGCTCAATCCCCAGGGGCTGGTGCCGTTTCTGGTGGATGGCGAGGTGCAGGTGGGTCAGTCGGTGGCCATCATGGAGTATCTCGACGAAACCTACCCCGCCCACCCGCTGATGCCCTCGGCCCCGCAGGAGCGCGCCCGGGTACGCCAGATCGTCAACATGATCGCCTGCGACATCCACCCCCTCAACAACCTGCGGGTGCTCAACTATCTGGAGCAGTCGCTGGGGCAGGGCAAGGCACACCGCGACGAATGGTATCGCCACTGGATTGACGAGACCTTCACCGCGCTGGAGCAGCTGCTGATGACCACCGCCGGCATCTATTGCGTCGGCAACGAGGTGACCCTGGCGGACTGCATGCTGGTGCCCCAGGTCTACAACGCCCGCCGTTACGACATGTCGCTGGAAGACTACCCCACCATCAATCGCATCGTCGCCAACTGCGAGCAGCTGCAGGCGTTTATCAAGGCCGCGCCAGAGCAGCAGCCGGATGCCCAGCCCTGACATACGGCAGGCCGGGCCCGGTCATCCCGGTCCGGCCAGCCGTGTTCACTCTGCCAACTCCCTCCCTTCCCGTTCGCCTCAGGGCGTTCCGTTGCAGCCATAGCGCCGAAAGCCGGGCCGCTCGCCCAGTCGCTGGTAGTAGTCGTTCACGGCCGGCAGCGGCGGACGATCATAGGGCGTCTCCAGCCAGCGGTTGACCGACAGCCCGATGGGAATGTCCGCCAGCGAGAAGTGCGGACCGGCCACATATCCCCCGGTTGCTTGAAGCTGTCTCTCCAGGATCCCCATGCAGTGAGACCACTGCAGGCACGCTGCGTGAAGGGTCTGATGGTCTTGATGCTGGGGGGATCGCCGCACCAGCGACAGGAAGGCGTAGCGCCAGGCGCTGTTCAAGTCCGATGCCTGCCAGTCAATCCATTGATCGACCCGGGCCCTTGCTCTCGCCTCGACGGGATAGAGCGCGTTGTTGCCGTAGCGCGCCGCCAGATAGCGGATGATGGTGTTCGACTCCCACAGGGTGAAGTCGTCATCCTGAATGACCGGCACCATGGCATTGGGGTTGAGTGCCAGGAACGCCGGGGTATCCGTCGGCTTGAAGCCGGACCCCCACTCCTCCAGCTCGAACGGGAGATCCAGCTCTGCGCAGGCCCACAGCACCTTGCGCACATTGATGGAGGAGGCCTTGCCCAGTATCCGTAACATCTTTTCGTCCTTGTCGGGGGGATGGCCGGCTTGCCGCAGGCCTACAACCTCCCTGCTTGCACGGCCATCGGGGCCCAGCACCGTCACCGACCGTGCAGGGCCCTGATTGCATCGATTGGCGAGTCAGCCGTGGGTGGTCTTGGGCTGGAAGAAGGCGATGAACTTGCCGAATTTCTCCCCGTCGTAGCTGTCACCCTTCTCCAGCAACCCGGTGTTGAAGGATTCCAGCAGCTTGCCCTTGGCATCCAGCACGTAGAAGTGGGGCACCCCCAGATACTCGGGATAACCGTTGAGGAAGGATTCGTTCTTGTTCTGCTTGCTGACGTTCACCTTGACCACCACGAAGGTGCGGTTGAGCTGACTGGCAAGGTCGGGTTGTTGGTCCAGAAAGTGGTTCATCTCCTGGCACCAGCTGCACCACTCGCCGCCCACCAGCAGCAAGACTTTCTTGCCCTCGGCACTGGCCTTGGCGGTGGCGGCGGCGAGATCGCGGGCCGGGTCCCGCTGCTCGTCATAGCCCTGGCTGTAATCGGGCAGGCTCTGGCTCCAGAGGTGGCCGGCGCTGTACGCCTCGCCATGAAACAGGGCGGTGCCAAGCACCAGCGGCAATAGCAGTCGGTTCATCACGTGCTCCTTGTGTTGTTGTGGTTGCTTCCAAGCCGCAACAATGTGACACGAGCGAGCCCGGCCGCCAAGGGCGAGATGGGCGCTTGTTATGCAAAAAGCGGGAATGGGTCGGCGGGAAAAAACAAAGCCCCTCGCAGGAGGGGCTTGGCATTCAGGCAAAGGAGGTCGCCGGCAGATCAGTAACCCTGCTGGTGGACGTCCATCACGGCGCGACCGGAGGGGTCGGCCATCTCCTTGAACTTGGCATCCCACTCCAGCGCGGTCGGGGTGGAGCAGGCGACCGACTTGCCGTAGGGCACGGTACGGGCAGCGGACTCCAGCGGGAAGTGCTCGTCAAAGATGGCGCGGTAGAAGTAGGCCTCCTTGGTGAGCGGGGTGTTGACGGGGAAGCGGAAGGCCGCCGCCTCGAACATCTGATCCGTCACCTCTTCCTCGACCATGGCTTTCAGGCTGTCGATCCACGAATAGCCCACGCCGTCGGAGAACTGCTCCTTCTGGCGCCACGCCACTTCGTGGGGCAGCAGATCCTCGAACGCTTCGCGCAGGATGTGCTTCTCGATCTTGCCCTTGCCGCACATCTTGTCGGCAGGCTGCAGGCGCATCGCCACGTCCATGAACTCCTTGTCGAGGAAGGGCACGCGACCCTCCACCCCCCAGGCGGCCATCGACTTGTTGGCCCGCAGGCAGTCATAGAGATGCAAAGAGGCGAGCTTGCGCACGTTCTCTTCGTGGAACTCGCGGGCGTTGGGCGCCTTGTGGAAGTAGAGGTAGCCACCGAACAGCTCGTCGGAGCCTTCGCCGGAGAGCACCATCTTGATCCCCATCGCCTTGATGTAGCGGGCCATCAGGTACATGGGCGTGGAGGCGCGGATGGTGGTGACGTCATAGGTCTCGAGGTGATAGATGACATCCCGCAGGGCATCCAGACCCTCCTGCACGGTGAAGTGGATCTGGTGGTGAATGGTGCCGAGGTGATCGGCCACCTTGCGGGCGGCGGCGAGATCCGGCGAGCCTTCCAGGCCGACGGCGAAGGAGTGCAGCTGGGGCCACCAGGCTTCGCTCTTGCCATCGTCTTCCACCCGACGGGCGGCATAGAGCTTGGCGATGGCGGAGATGACGGACGAATCCAGCCCGCCGGAGAGCAGCACACCGTAGGGCACGTCGCACATCAGCTGGCGTTTTACCGCCGCTTCCAGCGCGGCTTTGAGCTCGGCCTTGTCGCTGACGTTGTGCTCGACTGCGCCGTACTCCATCCAGTCGCGTTTGTACCAAGTTTTAAGCTCGCCATCCTTGCTCCACAGGTAGTGTCCCGGCGGGAAGGTTTCGACGCTCTTGCAGACCGGTACCAGCGCCTTCATCTCGGAGGCGACGTAGAAGTTGCCGTGCTCGTCGCGGCCGGTGTAGAGGGGGATGATCCCCATGTGGTCGCGACCAATCAGGTAGGCATCCTGCTCGGCGTCATAGAGGATGAAGGCGAAGATGCCGTTGAGATCGTCCAAAAAGGCCGGGCCCTTCTCCTTGTAGAGGGCCAGCAGCACCTCGCAGTCGGAGTGGGTCTGGAACTGGAAGTCGACCTTGAGGTTCTTCTCCAGCTCCTTGTGGTTGTAGATCTCGCCGTTGACGGCCAGCACGTGGGTGCGCTCGGGGTTGTAGAGCGGCTGGGCGCCGTTGCCCGGATCGACGATGGCCAGGCGCTCGTGCACCAGAATGGCTTTGTCGGAGCTGTAGACGCCGGACCAGTCAGGACCGCGGTGACGCAATCGCTTGGACATCTCCAGCGCCGATTTGCGCAGCGCGGCCGCATCGGATTTGATGTCCAGAATGCCGAAAATAGAACACATTGGCGGTAATCCTCTTAATTTTTATATGAGCCCCCCACGTTCGGGCTCGAAATTCCATTTACATTCCTCGCCAATCACAATGCCTAGTGCAAAAACCTTTTGCAAGCGGGAAAACCGCAGAAAATCATGCCGTACACGTCAACCCGGTCGGCCTGAAAAAAGGAGGGTTGCAGGGGCCCTGGTTGACGCAGACGTCAAGACGCGGCGGGCTCGAAGATCACGTAGAGCTTGCGGCAGGGGGTGAGGGTCTCCCACTCCCCGACAAAGCCGGCCGGGATGACGAACTGATCGCCGGGCTTGAGGGGCAGTCTGCCGCCCTGGCCGTCGTGGATCACCGCCTCGCCTTCCAGCAGCTGGCAATACTCGTGCTCGGTGTAGTGGATGGCCCAGCGGCCCGGCTCGCAGGCCCAGAAGCCGACGTGAAACTGTTGGCTCGGGTCGGAGTAGTGGTTCCATACCGTCTGGCGCGGATTGCCGGCGCGCAGGCGCTCGGGGGCGGGCATCAGCGGGGTGGGGGCCGCCTCGTGGCGGTCGAGCAGGATCCAGTCGTTGAGGGTCTTCATGCTGCCTCCTTGGCAAGGGATAAAAAACGGGGCCATCCAGGCCCCGTGATTGTTCGTTTTATTAAACGAGGTTGCGCATAACGTAAACGATAGCGCCTCCCTTGCCAAGGGGGCCGCCGCCCCCCGTCAGCGTGGCTGCAACCGCTTGATGACATGGCGGGCGAAGCCGCTGCCCGCCTCGTCGTAGACGTTGAACACCGCATCCACCCCCTGTTCGCGCAGGGAGGCGATGTCATCCTCGAAGCGGACGATGGCGGCAATCTTGCCAGTAAAGCCGTGGCTGCGCAGTTTCTCGATGGCGTAGAGGTTGCCCGAGTGGTGAGGCATGGCCAGAAGCACCAGGTTGACCTGGTTGGAGAGCAGCACCTTGTCCCAGAAGTCGGTATCGGTGGCGTCCCCCTCGATGACGTTCATGCCCTGGGCGCGCAGGGTGGGCAGCTTCTCGCTGTCGTTCTCCACCCCGAGGATCACGGTGCCGTACTTGTTCTCCAGCTCGAAGTAGGCGCCTTGACCGATCCGTCCCATGCCGAGGATGATCACCTCGGCATCGCCGAGCTCGATGGGCCTGTCCTCCGGGTGCAAAGTGGTGGCCTGCATGCCGCGCAGCCAGTTGCCGAGCCGATGGTAAATGCGCTCGCTCTGACCGTTGAGGGGGGCCGAAATCATGAAGCTGGCCGCCAGCGCCAGAGAGAGCGCGACCAGCCACTCGTGGGAGATCCAGCCCGCCTTGGCGGCAATGGCCGCGACGATGAGACCGAACTCCGAGAAGTTGGTGAGCGCCAGGGTGGAGAGCAGGGCGGTACGCACCCGCAGGTGGGCGCCGCTGTAGACCAGATAGTAGAGCGCGCTTTTGAGCGGCAGGGCCAGCACCAACGCCAGCGCCAGCAACATGGTGTCGTGGGTCGGCAGGCCGTTGAGGCCGATGGTGAGAAAGAAGCAGATGAGAAACAGATCTTTGAGGTTGAACAGCGACTTGGCCAGCCCTGCGGAGGCAGGGTGGGAGGCGATCAGCATGCCGATGACCAGCGCCCCCAGATCCGGTTTGAGCCCCACCACCTCGAAGCCGGCGGCCCCCACCACCAGCGCCAGGAAGATCCCGAACAGCACCTGCAGCTCGCCGTGACCGGCCCGCTCCAGCAGTTTCAGCAGCAAGGGGCGCAGCAGCGGCAGCCCCAGGATCCAGAGCGCCCAGATGCTGGGCCACTGACCGCTGGAGACTGCCAGGAAGGCCACCGCGAACAGATCCTGCATCACCAGCACGCCGACGGCGAGGCGGGCATAGAGGGCGTTCATGTCGCTGCGCTCCTCCAGCACCTTGACCGCAAACACGGTACTGGAGAAGGAGAGGGCAAAGCCCAGCAGCAGTGCGAGCCGCCAGTCCAGCGACATGGCCAGCGCCAGCCCGAGCCCCTTGCACACCAGCAGCACCACGGTGAACAGCAGGGTGGAGAGCAGCAGGTGCAAACTGGTGGTGCCCCAGACGTCGCGCCGCATCAGGATCTTGACGTTGAGCTTGAGGCCGATGGTGAACAGCAGCAGGGTGACGCCGAGATCGGCAATTTCGTTCAGGGCCGGGGTATTCTGATAGCCCATGCCGTTGAGCAGAAAGCCGGCCGCCAGAAAGCCCAGCAGGGGCGGCAGGCCGATGAGGTTGACCAGCATGCCGCAGCCGAAGGCCACGGCGATCATGACAGGTTCCATTGCGCGTCCTTCAGGGGTAACGAGGCAGGCCTGGGTTTTGGGCCAGGCCGGCCCGTCAGCCGGCAGGGATCAGACGATGTCGATATCCACTACTGAGTCGAAGATGTGGTTCGGTCGAAACGGCATGCGGTCGATGTCGGCCACCTTGCTCACCCCGGAGAGCACCAGCACCGTCTCGAGGCCGGCCTGGAAGCCCGCCAGAATGTCGGTGCGCAGGTTGTCGCCGATGATGATGGTGTCGTCGGAGTGGGCCTCCATCCGGTTGAGCGCCGCGCGGATGATCCAGGCGCTCGGCTTGCCGACGTAGAACGGCTTCTTGCCGGTCATCCGCTCGATGGGGGCGCACAGGGCACCGCAGGCCGGGTGCATCATGGGGCCGTGGGTATCGGGGTTGGTGGCGATGAAGCGGGCCCCCTGATCGACGAACTTGGCCCCCAGCTGCATCATGGTCCAGTTGTAGTTGCGGGTCTCGCCCACCACCACGAAGTCGGGGTCGATGTCGGTGATGGTGAAGCCGGCCTTGTAGAGCTCGTGGGTCAGCGCCCCTTCGCCGATCACATAGGCCTTCTTGCCATCCTGGCGCTTGAGAAAGTCGGCGGTGCCCATGGCGGAGGTGTAGAAGCACTCCTCCGGCACCTCGATCCCGGCGGAGCGGAAGCGGTTTTGCAGATCTTTCTGGGTCTGGGCCGGGTAGTTGGTCAGAAACAGCAGCTTGCTGCCCTGCTCCAGCAGGCGGTGGACGAAGCGGTCGGCACCGGGCACCAGATCGTTGTTGTGCAGGATGACGCCGTCGATGTCGCAGATGACGTTTTTCTTCATGGGGACTCCTTGTGTAGGCGCAAGAGGCGGCGGAAAGTTGCGCCAACTCTCAAGATCTTCAAATAGTTATGTTGTTTTTGTGACGCCATTATAAGTCTGTTTGATGACAAGTCTCCCCCATAAACAGAGATAGGTGCACAATGAACGACAGAGGGGAGGGATCCGCTCTGCCACTGGCTGGTCCCGCTGTCTGTGAACCGATGGAGCCGTCATCATGGATAACTTTATTGCCGGTCTGCCCAAGCTGGAGCTGCACCTCCATATCGAAGGCTCGCTCGAGCCGGAACTGATGTTTGCCCTGGGCCAGCGCAACGGCGTGGCCCTGCCCTGGCCCGACGTGGCCAGCGTGCGCGCCGCCTACGAGTTCGACTGTCTGCAATCCTTTCTCGATCTCTACTACCTAGGGGCCAGCGTGCTCATCACCGAGCAGGATTTCTTCGACCTTACCTGGGCCTATCTGGAACGCTGCGCCGCCGACAAGGTGGTGCACGTGGAGATTTTCTTCGACCCCCAGACCCACACCGCCCGTGGCGTGCCCTTCGCCACCGTGCTGGGCGGCATCGAGCGGGCGCTGCAGCGCGGAGAGCGGGAGTTTGGCATCAGCTGGCGGCTCATCATGAGCTTCCTGCGCCACCTGAGCGAAGAGGATGCCTTTGCCACGTTGGCGCAGGCTACTCCCTTCCTGTCGCGCATTCACGGCATCGGCCTTGACTCGGGGGAGCGGGGCAACCCGCCCAGCAAGTTTGCCCGGGTCTTTGCCCGCTGCCGCGAGCTGGGGTTGCCGGTGGTGGCCCACGCCGGCGAAGAGGGGCCGGCGGACTACATCTGGCAGGCCATCCGGGAGCTTGAGGTGCGGCGCATCGATCACGGGGTACGCTGCGTCGACGATCCCGATCTGCTGCGCTATCTGGCCGATACCCGACTGCCGCTCACCGTCTGCCCCCTCTCCAACACCCGTCTCAAGGTGTTTGACAAGATGGCCCACCACAACGTGCTGGCGCTGCTGGAGCAGGGGCTCTGCGTCACCATCAACTCCGACGATCCCGCCTATTTCGGCGGCTACATGAATGCCAACTTCCATGCCCTGGCCCATGAACTGGGGGCCAGCATGAACCAGCTCTGCCGCTTGTCACTGAACGCGGTGGAGGCGAGCTGGTTGAGCCTGGCCGACAAGGCGCGGCTGACCCGGGAGATCAGAAGCTACGCCGCCTGCTACGGGGTCAGCCTTCATTAGCCTGAGACGTTGGCAAGCATGCAAGGCAAAAAACGACGCGCCCACCATCTCTGGTGGGCGCGTTTTTTTATGCCAGGGGGGGCTCAGGCCGTGTGGGGCAGGGGGGCCGCCTGATAGGTCGGGTAGTCAATCAAGCCCTTTTCGCCGCCGCCGAACAGAGTGGCCGGATCGTGAGGGGCCAGCGGATAACCGTGGCGCAGCCGCTCGGGCAGGTCGGGATTGGCCACGAAGGGGCGGCCGAAGCCTATCATGTCGGCCCAGCCCGCCTCGAGCGCCGCCCGGGCCCGCTCGCCGTCGTATTTGCCGGCATAGATGAGGGTGTTGGGGAAGGCGTCGCGCAGCCCCTGCTTGAAGCCCTCCGCCATCAGCGGGGCATCGTCCCAGTCTGCCTCGGCGATGTGCAGGTAGACCACGTCGAGTCGGCCCAGCAGGCGGGCGGCGGCCAGGTAGGTCTCCTGCGGGTTGGCATCGACGGTGCCGTTGAGGGTGGTGAGTGGCGCGAGGCGCACCCCGACCCGGTCGGCCCCGATCTCGCTGCAGACTGCCTCGGTCACCTCTTTGAGGAAGCGCAGCCGGTTCTCCAAGGAACCGCCGTAGCCGTCGGTACGGGTATTGGACTCGGAGTCGAGGAACTGGTTGATGAGGTAACCGTTGGCGGCGTGCAGCTCGATGCCGTCAAAGCCGGCCAGCATGGCGTTGCGGGCCGCCTGGCGAAACTGGCCTACCACAACATCGATATCGGCCTGGGTCATGGCGCGTGGGGTGACGGTCTCGACGAACCCGGGGGCATCGCTGCCGTTGTCGACGAACACCCGCACCCCTTTCGCCTGAATGGCGGAGGAGGAGATGGGCTGGGCACCGCCGAGGTTGTCAGGGTGAGTGACCCGGCCCACGTGCCAGAGCTGGGCGAACATGGTGCCGCCCTTGGCGTGGACGGCGTCGGTCACCTGCTTCCAGCCGGCCACCTGTTCGGCGCTGTGGATCCCCGGCGTCCAGGCGTAGCCCTTGCCCATGGGGTCAATCTGGGTGCCTTCACTGATGATGAGGCCGGCCCCGGCGCGCTGGGCGTAATAGGTGGCCATCATGGCATTGGCCACGTCACCGGGCTGGCTGGCGCGGGAGCGGGTCATGGGAGGCATGACGATGCGATTGTTGAGGTGCAGCTGGCCGAGACGCAGGGGGCAGAACAGGTGATCGTGGTGCATGGTGAATTCCTCATGGTGATGATGGGCTCACTCTAGTGCCGGCATCCCTTGCGAAAAAGAGGGGTAATTGCACAAAAGAATTGCGCTGATGGCAGCAATGGTGAAAAGAGGGAGGGGCAGGGGGAGACACCTGAATAAAAAAGGGGCCCGCAAGGCCCCCTTTTTCAGCATGGTTCACGCAATGGCGTCAGGCCTCCAGCGGCATGACGCGCACCCGCTCGATGCGCCGCTCGCTCACCTCGACCACCTCGAAGCCGAGCTGCTGCAGTTGCAGCTGCTGGCCAGGGGCGGGCAGGGTGCCGAAGTGGGAGAGCAGCATGCCGGCCAGGGTCACGTACTCGTCGCTCTCGCTCACCAGCCCTTCGTGTTCCAGCACCTGCTCCACGTGGTGGATGTTGGTGCTGCCGTTGATGAGCCAGCCTTCCCCATCGCGGACGATGTCCGGCGTTTCATCTTCATCGGGCAGTTCGCCGACGATGGCCTCCAGCAGGTCGTGGGTGGTCACCAGCCCCTGGATCACGCCAAACTCGTCGGCCACCAGGATGAGGCTGCCCTTGGCCTGGCGCAGCTCTGCCAGCAGCTTAATCACGTTGATGGTCTGCGGCACTATGATGGGGTCGTTCTGCTTGGCCAGCTCGCTCAAGGATTGCCCTTCGTTGAGGGCAAACAGCAGGTCGCGCGCCTTGACCACCCCGATCACTTCGTCCAGATCGCCGTCACAGACCGGGAACAGGCTGTGGGGCTCCTGCTGCAGCAGGGCGCGGATCTCGTCGTTGGAGTCGTTGACGTCGATCCAGGCCATCTCCGAGCGCGGGGTCATGATGGTGCGGATGGAGCGTTCGGCCAGCGACAGCACCCCGGTCACCATGTAGCGCTCCTCCTCGCCAAAGCTCACCGGCTCGGCGGCGGGAGCATCCAGATCGTCGTCCGGCCGGTCCTGATACGCCTTGCTGCCCATCAGCTTGAAGATGGCGGCGGTGGTGCGCTCGCGCAGGGGCTGCTTGGCCTCGTGGCGCTCGGCACTGCGCTGGGAGAGCTGGTTGAAGAACTCGATCAGCACCGAGAAGCCGATGGCGGCGTAGAGGTAGCCCTTCGGAATATGGAAGCCGAACCCTTCCGCCACCAGGCTGAAGCCGATCATCAGCAGGAAGCTCAGACAGAGCACCACGACGGTGGGGTGGGCGTTGACGAAGCGGGTCAGCGGCTTGGAGGCGAGCACCATCACCAGCATGGCGATGGTCACGGCCGCCATCATGACGCCGAGGTGTTCCACCATGCCGACGGCGGTGATGATGGAGTCCAGCGAGAAGATGGCATCCAGCACCAGGATCTGGGTGATCACCACGCCGAAGCTGGCGTAGGCGCCGACCGGCCCGTCTTCGGGCGGCTTGGCCTCCAGCCGCTCATGCAGCTCGGAGGTGGCCTTGAACAGCAGGAACAGGCCGCCCCCCATCAGGATCAGGTCCCGACCGGAGAAGGGGTGATCCCACAGGTGCAAAATGGGGGTGGTCAGGGTGACCAGCCAGGACATCACGCTCAGGAGCCCCAGGCGCATCAGCAGGGCCAGCGACAGGCCGATGACGCGGGCCTTGTCCCGCTGGGCGGGGGGCAGCTTTTTCACCAGGATGGCGATGAAGACCAGGTTGTCGATCCCGAGCACGATTTCCAGGACGATCAGGGTAAACAGACCGATCCAGATGTGGGGATCCAGCAGCAATTCCATGTAGTGACCTCAATAAAAAACAGACAGAGCAGAGAGTAAGCACGGCGTACGATGGCCGCAGTGACAGCAAGGCAATGGCGTTATTCAGAGGCGCTGATTAAGCAGATAAAGATAGGCTTTGACGGGAAGAAACGAAGGGCAACTTCGGGGATTGTCCATGATGGGCAATAAAACCTCGGGTTAAAAGTGAGCCCTGATGATAACGGGAATCCCGTATTTGGCAAGAGGGGTGGGCAGCGCAGGGGAAAGGGGTATTAACCGAGCGGGGCGACAGGAGCGGGCGGAGCTTGCCAGGCAAGCCCCGCCGTGCGGCTTACAGCCAGCGTTTCTCGCGGGTGAAGCAGACCGACAGCCAGGCTTCCCCCAGGGTATCGCCGAGGCGGGACCAGAGCTCCTGGCGCAGGGCATCCTGGCGCTCGACGGGCCACTCCTGGCCAGGGGCCACCAGAATGTTGAGTTCGAGATCGAAGCGGCGGCCGCTTTTCGCCAGGTGGCTGTAGCACTCGATGCCATGGCGTAGGCGCAGGGCCTCGACTTCGCTGGCCACCAGCCGGGAGACATCCCCCTTGGGAGCGATCTTCAGCACTTCCCGCAGGTTGCGACCGAGCACCTTGATGGGGATGAGGGTGGCGCACAGGGCCAGCAGGGAGACCAGTACCGGGTCTATGTAGCGGTTGTAGTGGCCGTAGCCGATGGCATCAAGGCCGATGGCGACCACGAAGCCGATAAGCAGGGTGGTGCTGAGCAGGGTGTCGACCAGCCACTCCTTGGAGTCCACCCGCACCAGCTCTGAGTTGACCCGCTCGGCCACGTCGGCCTCGACCCGGTAGATGATGCCGCAGAAGAAGGTGGAGACGACGGCATAGATGAGGGCGTGGCCGAGATCGATCTCCCGTCCGCCCGCCAGCAGGGTGGTGAGGCCGTTGTAGAGTGCCGCCAGACAGAGCAGCAGAATGATGGTGCCGTTGATGACGTTGGCGATGGGCTCGAAGTGGGCGTAGCCGTATTGAAAGCGGGCGTCGGAGGGACGGGTAACCAGGTAGGCGGTGATGAGCCCAAGCCCCGTCATGCCCATGCTGAACAGGGTGAAGATGCCGTCCAGCATGATGGCGTTGGAACCGACGAACAGGCCATAGCCGATCCCGAAAATGGCAAAGGTGATGCAACCAAACAGCGACAGGGTCAGCGCCTGTTTTTCGGTGCGAATAAGCGTACTGATAACATGGCTGTAATGAGCCATAAAAGTCCTCCTTTCAAATGGTGAAGATTGCGCGCGCAAGCGGTTTTCTAGCTGATATACTGCCCGCTCACATGTGAGCGGACTGGTTCGGGGGCCCGCGAAGAGGCTGGCCCGAACGGTCGTTGTCGCCGGAGTTCCGGCATCAAGCAAAGGAAGGGAACAAGGATTCATGATCCCGAGACTCGATTACCAGGACAGTTTGTCACCTACAACCCTGCAGTTTCTTGAGTTGCTGGCGCGATCAGCATTTCGTGGTGATATCGAAAAGTCTTATGCAAGCCGGTTGGCGATGGCGACGGATAACAGCGTCTATCAGGTAGTACCTCAGGCGGTTCTCTATCCGCGCAGTGCGGACGATATTGCGGTGATGCTCAAGCTGGCCCAGGGGCCCGAGTACGCAACCTTGAGTTTCTTCCCTCGCGGCGGCGGTACCGGCACCAATGGTCAATCCTTGGGCGGCGGCATTATCGTCGATCTCTCGCGCCATATGAACCAGATCATGGAAATTAATCTGGAAGAGGGCTGGGTGCGGGCCCAGGCCGGGGTGGTCAAAGACCAGCTCAACGCCTATTTGAAGCCCCACGGCTACTTCTTCTCGCCGGATCTCTCCACCTCCAACCGCGCCACCTTGGGCGGCATGGTCAACACCGACGCCTCTGGCCAGGGCTCACTGGTGTACGGCAAGACCTCGGATCACGTGCTCGGCCTCAAAGCCGTGCTGGAAAACGGCGATCTCATGGCCACCGAGCCGGTGACCGGCCCGCGTCTGGCGGACAAGCTGGCGCTGGAGAGCCGGGAGGGGGAGATCTATCGCACCCTCTATCGCATCGGTAAAGAGCGCCGTGCCGACATCGAAGCCACCTTCCCCAAGCTCAACCGCTTTCTGACCGGCTACGATCTCAAGCACCTTTATCAGCCCGATACCGACACCCTGGACGTCAGCCGGGTGCTGTGTGGCTCGGAAGGATCCTTGGGTTTTATCACCGAAGCCAGGCTCAACATCACCCCCATCCCGCGCTACCGCACCCTGGTCAACGTCAAGTACGACAGCTTCCCGTCGGCCCTGCGCAATGCCCCCTTTATGGTCGAGGCCCAGGCGCTGTCGGTGGAGACGGTGGACTCCCGGGTGCTGGGGCTGGCTCGCGCCGACATCATCTGGCACTCGGTCAAAGAGTTCATTCAGGAGGTGCCGGGCAAGGATCTGCAGGGGCTCAACATCGTCGAGTTTGCCGATACCGACGAGGATGAGCACAAGGCCAAGGTGGCCGAGCTGTGTCGGCGCATCGACGCCCTGCTGGCCAAGGGGGAGGCGGGGATCATTGGCTATCAGGTGTGCAACCACCTGGCCAGCATCGAGACCATTTACGCCATGCGCAAGAAGTCGGTGGGGCTGCTCGGCAACGCCGAAGGGCGCAAGAAGCCGGTGGCCTTCACCGAAGACACCGCCGTGCCGCCGGAGTCGTTGGCGGACTTCATCATGGAGTTTCGAGCCCTGCTGGATGCTCACGGCCTTGACTACGGCATGTTCGGCCACGTCGATGCCGGGGTGCTGCACGTGCGCCCGGCGCTCGATCTGTGTGACCCCGAGCAGGAGGTGCTGCTGCGGCGCATCTCCGATCAGGTGGTGGCACTCACCGCCAAATACGGCGGCCTGATGTGGGGGGAGCACGGCAAGGGTTTTCGCTCCGAATACAGCCCCGCCTTTTTCGGCGAGCTGTGGGAGGAGCTGCAACGGGTCAAGGGGGCGTTTGACCCCGCCAACCGCATCAACCCGGGCAAGATCTGCATGCCTTATGGCAGCGGCGCCGAGCTGGTGTCGGTGGATGGGCCCAAGCGCGGCAAGTTCGACCGCCAGATCCCGCTGGCGGTGCGTACCAGCTATACCCGGGCCCTCGATTGCAACGGCAACGGTCTGTGCTTCACCTTCGAGACCGACTCCCCCATGTGCCCCTCGGTCAAGATCAGCCGCGACCGCCGTCACTCTCCCAAGGGGCGGGCCGGCCTGATGCGCGAATGGCTGCGCCAGCTGGCACAGCAGGGCTTCGATCCGCTGAGTGAGGAGGTGGCCCTGCAAAGCGGTGGTCTGCGCTTCAAGCAGATCGTCGACAAGTTTCGCAACACAGTGGCCCGCGCCCGCGGCGAGTATGACTTCTCCCACGAGGTGATGGAGGCGATGGAGGGGTGCCTGGCGTGTAAAGCCTGTACCAGCCAGTGCCCCATCAAGGTGGACGTGCCCACCTTCCGCGCCCGCTTCATGCAGCTCTATCACAGCCGCTACCTGCGCGGCCCCAAGGATTACTTCGTCGGCACGGTGGAAAGCTATGCCCCCCTGCTGGCCAAAGCGCCGAAACTGGTCAACTTCTTCCTCGAGAAAGAGTGGGCCCAGAAGGCGACCGAGAAGAGCATCGGCATGGTGGACGTGCCGCTATTGAGCGTGCCGACCCTGGCCGAGGAGCTGCGCGACCATCGTGCCCGCTATTTCGACCTGCCGGGGCTGGAGGCCATGAGCCCCGAGCAGCGTCAAAAAGTGGTGCTCATCGTGCAGGATCCCTTCACCAGCTACTACGACGCCCCCGTGGTGCGTGACCTGGTGAAGCTCGCCAGCAAGCTCGGTCTGCAGCCCTATCTGCTGCCGTTCAAGCCCAACGGCAAGCCCCAGCACGTGAAGGGCTTCCTGCGCGCCTTCGCCCGTACCGCCGCCAGCAGTGCCCAGTTCCTCAACAAGGTGGCGGCGCTCGGCATCCCCATGGTAGGGGTCGATCCCTCCCTGGTGCTCTGTTATCGGGACGAATACGTGAAGGCGCTCGGCCCGGCCCGCGGTGACTTCCAGGTGCTGCTGCCCCAGGAGTGGTTGCTCTCCTTGCCGGCCGAGGCGTTGCCGGTGCGAGAAGAGGACGCCGGCGCCGAGCCCTGGTATCTGTTCGCCCACTGCACCGAGAAGACCGCCAAGCCATCGACCCACGGTGACTGGAGCACCCTGTTCCGCCGCTTCGGTGCCACCCTGCAACCGGTGTCGGTGGGCTGCTGCGGCATGGCCGGTACCTATGGTCACGATGCCAAACAGGTGGAGAACTCCAAGGGCATCTATGGCCTGAGCTGGGCCGAGCCCCTGGCTCGCCTGCCGCAAGCCCGCTGTCTGGCCACTGGTTACTCGTGCCGCAGTCAGGTCAAGCGGATGGAGGGGGAGAAACTCAAGCACCCGCTGCAGGCCCTGCTGGAACTGCTCTGATGCTGACGCTCCCCAAGCGGTTTCGGGTGCCGCAAGCCTATCGGCACCCGCACTTCCTGCTGCTGCCGGTCAACCCGACCCAGGCAGTGGTGGAGTTCGTCGCCATGCTGCGCGAGCGCGAGCAGCTTCATCAGCTGTTTCGCCCGGACGATGTGTGGCCCTCCGCCAATTTCAGCCTGAGTAAGCACGAGGCCGATCTGGAGTGGCAGCACTCCGAATTTCTGGCCAAGCGCTCCTTTGCCTATGGCCTCTGGAGCCCGGCGCGGGAGCCCGAGTTCTGGGGCGGGGTTTACCTCTACCCCTCGGTGCTGCCGGAGGTGACGGTGGAGCTCTTCTTCTGGAAGGTGGCCGAGGCGCCGCTCACCGATGCCGAACTGGAGGCCGAATTGCGCGCCTGGCTCGGCAAGGTATGGCAGTGGCCCGCGCCGCGCCTGCCGGGGCGTGACCAGCCCTGGGCCGAGTGGCCAGGGGTGACCTATCCCTGGTGAGAGTCAACCTCGATGCAAGATGCCCCAGCGTGGGCATCTTTTTTTTTGCTCCTTTTTCGCCGACACTGCTGGTTTGCCGCTACGGCGCAGCGATAACCCGTTGATCACGCAAGGAGTCCGCTTACCATGAGTCAAGAAAGCAGCCCCATCTGGCGCAAGCCCATGAGCCTTGAAGGGCTCAACGCCAGCTCCCGCAACACCCTGATGGCCCACCTCGACATCGTCTACAGCGCCTTTGGTCCCGACTGGCTCGAGGCCACCATGCCGGTGGATCACCGCACCCACCAGCCGCTCGGCATGCTGCACGGCGGCGCCTCCGTGGTGCTGGCGGAGACGCTGGGTTCCTTGGCGGCCAACATGGCGGTCGGGCCTGATAGTTATTGCGTGGGGCTGGAGGTCAATGCCAACCACCTGAGGGCCAAGCGGGAAGGGGTGGTGACGGGGCGCTGCACGCCGCTGCATCTAGGGGCGACAACTCAGGTGTGGCAGATAGAAATTCGCGATGAATGTGGTCGTTTATTGTGCACCAGCCGGTTGACCATGGCGGTGCTCAAACACAAGCGGGACAAGGACTCTGGCGAAGCGTGATCTGCAATAACGCACCATGAGTGAAAAATAAGCAAGCCATAGTCGCAAGATCCCTCTATAATTGCCAACGTCTTGAGAGGCTTATCACATTTTTCAAGACAGCAGAACAAAGTGGCGCTATAATCGCCGCCTTTTTGCTATTCCGCGGTGTTAGCCGCCTGCCTTAATCTGGAAGAATCTATGTCTGATACCGAACAACTGCCCCTTTTTAGTGAGCTTGGACTGGCCGCGCCTGTACTGAAAGCGCTGCAGGACGTGGGCTATGAGCGCCCGTCCCCCATCCAGGCCGCAGCAATTCCCCACCTGATGGCGGGCCACGATCTGCTGGGGCAGGCGCAAACCGGTACAGGGAAGACCGCTGCTTTTGCCTTGCCTCTGTTGTCTCGTCTGGAAGCTGGTAACCGCAACACCCAGATCCTGGTGCTGGCACCGACTCGTGAACTGGCCCTGCAGGTGGCTGAAGCGTGCCAACGCTATGCCCACCACATGCCTGATTTCCACGTGCTGCCCATCTACGGCGGCGCCTCCTACGAAACCCAGACCCGCGCCCTGCGCCGCGGTGCTCAGGTTGTCGTGGGTACCCCGGGCCGCGTGATGGACCTGATCCGTCGCAAGAACCTGGACCTCTCTGGCCTGAAAGCCCTGGTGCTGGACGAAGCGGACGAGATGCTGCGCATGGGCTTCATCGACGACGTGGACTGGATCATGGAACAGTGCCCGGCCGGTCGCCAGGTAGCCCTGTTCTCCGCCACTATGCCGGAGCAGATCCGCCGTGTGGCCCAGAAGCACCTGAAGCAGCCCAAAGAGATCAAGATTGCTTCCAAGACTGCGACCGCTACCACTATCCGCCAGCGTTACTGGCAGGTGACCGGTCTGCACAAGTTGGACGCCATGACCCGTCTGCTGGAAGTCGAGCCCTACGAAGCTCTGCTGGTGTTCGTACGCACCAAGAACGCCGCCGAAGAACTGGCTGGCAAGCTGGCTGCCCGTGGTCACGCCTGTGAAGCGCTGCACGGTGACATTCCGCAGAAGCTGCGTGAGCGTACCGTTGACAAGCTGCGCCAAGGCCAGCTGGACATCCTGATCGCCACCGACGTGGTCGCCCGTGGTCTGGACGTTGAGCGCATCACCCACGTGGTGAACTACGACATCCCCTACGACACCGAATCCTACGTTCACCGTATCGGCCGTACCGGTCGTGCCGGTCGCAAGGGTGAAGCCATCCTGTTCGTGGCACCGCGCGAGCGTCGCATGCTGCGTGCCATCGAGCACGCAACCCGTCAGGCCATCGAGCCGATGAAGATGCCGAGCACCGAGGACATCAACCAGCACCGTCTGGCCAAGTTCAAGGAGCGCATCCGCGAAACCATGATGGGCGAAGAGCTCGAGATCTACGTGAACCTGGTGAACGAGCTGATCGAAGAAGACTCTGCCGATCCGCTGGAGCTGGCTGCTGCACTGGCCAAGCTGGTACAGGGCGACCAACCGCTGCTGCTGGATGACTCCATTCCGGATCCGGTGTTCAACGCCGGCAATGATCGCGGTGGTTTCGAGCGTCGTGACTTCAACGACCGTGGTGGCCGTGATTTCGCCGACCGTGGCGATCGCCCGGCTCGTCGCATGCCGTCCCTGGAGCCGCGTCCGCTCAAGGACAACCCGGATGTGGAGATGGAGCGCTACCGCGTAGACGTGGGTGCCCATCACGGCGTCAAGCCGGGCCAGATCGTGGGTGCCATCGCCAACGAAGCGAACATCGAGAGCCGCTTCATCGGCAACATCGATATCGCCGATGACTTCTCCACCGTCGATCTGCCCAAGGGCATGAGCGCCGAAGTGCTGGAAGTGATCAAGAAGGCCCGTGTCTGCCAGCGTCCGCTGCAGATCAGCCGCTACACCGAAGTGCCGGCCGGCAGCAACACTGCTCCCCGTCCGCCTCGTGGTGATCGTCCGTTCCGTGGCGACCGTCCTTTCAACAAGGATCGCCGTCCGCAGGGTGACCGTCCCTTTAACAAGGATCGCCGTGAAGGCGGTTTCGACAAGGGTCGCAAATTCGGTGGCAAGCGCCGCGATAGCTAAACCCTGACTGCTAGCTAAAAAGGCCGCTCATCGAGCGGCCTTTTTGTTGCCCGTTGTTCACCCATGCGACGCCGCAGCGCCGCATGGGTAGATGTGAAAAGGTAAGTCCATGGCGCACCGTGGATATCGCCGATGGGTTGGACTGACATCGTCCTGCTGTGTGGGGATGGGGCAGGGAAGAGACGGGTAAACGCAGGGTAGCGGGGGCTGCGAGCCACGAGCCACGTCTGCATAAAAGGAAAGGGGGCAGCAGCAAGAGCAGGCAGATAGGGGCGCTCGGGCTGGTTTGTCCCGGTTTATGCCATCGCGATGAAGACAGCAAAAAGGCGACCCTGGGGTCGCCTTTTATGTTTATGCATCTTGAGGGGCTTAGAGCACCATGGCGGCAATCCAGCCGAAGATGATGAGCGGGATGTTGTAGTGGATGAAGGTGGGCACCACGCTGTCCCAGATATGGTCGTGCTGGCCGTCGGCATTGAGACCCGAGGTGGGGCCCAGGGTCGAGTCGGAGGCGGGAGAGCCCGCATCCCCCAGGGCGCCGGCGGTGCCGACCAGAGAGATGGTCGCCAGGGGGGAGAAGCCGAGGTGCAGGCACAGCGGCACATAGATGGTGGCGATGATGGGTACGGTGGAGAAGGAGGAGCCGATCCCCATGGTGATGAGCAGGCCCACCAGCAGCATCAGGAAGGCGGCCAGCCCCTTGTGGCCCGCCATCATGCCGGAGACGGCCTGTACCAGGCTCTCCACCCCGTGGGTCTCTTTCATCACGGCGGCGAAGCCGGCGGCGGAGATCATGATGAAGCCGATGAGGGACATCATGCGCACGCCCTGGGTGAAGGCATCCTGGCTCTCGCGGAACTTGATGACGCCGCCACAGGTGAAGATGACGAAGCCGGCCAGCGCCCCCAGCACGATGCTGTTGGTCATCAGCTGTAGCCCCAGCGCCACGGCGATGGCCAGCAGGGCGACCCAGATGTGGTTGAGGTTGAGATCGACCGTCTCCGGCTCGGCGGCCAGGATCTTCTCCAGATCATACTGGCGTGGCTTGCGATAGCTGAAGAAGACGGCGATCAGCAGGCCGACGAACATGCCCAGCACCGGAATGGCCATGGCCAGCGGCAGCTGGCTGTGTTCGACCGGCACGCCGTTGTCGATCAGGTTCTTGGCCAGGATGTTGTTGAGGAAGATGCCGCCAAAGCCCACCGGCAGCAGCATATAGGTCGCGGTCAGGCCAAAGGTGATGACGCAGGCCACCTGACGGCGGTCGATCTGCATCTGGGCCATGACGTGCAACAGCGGTGGGATCAGGATGGGAATGAAGGCGATATGGACCGGGATCAGGTTCTGGGAGGAGATGGAGACCCCCAGCACCGAGCTGAGCAGCAGGGCCTTGACCCAGAGGATGCGGGAGCTGCTGGCATCCTTGCCGAGTTGGCTGATCACCTTGCGCGCCAGCAGATCCGTGATGCCGGAGCGGGAGATGGCGACTGCGAAGGCCCCCAGCATGGCGTAGGAGAGGGCGATCTCGGCGCCGCCACCCAGGCCACCGCTGAAGGTGCTGAGGGTCTGCTCGAGGGAGAGACCGCCGATCAGGCCGCCGACGATGGCGCCGATGGCGAGAGAGACCACCACATTGATCCGCAGCAGGCTGAGCACCAGCATCAGCGCCACCGCGATAACAACAGGATTCATTTGCTTTCCTTATAGTTTGTGTTGCTGTCTGTCGTGTGAAAGGCAGTTAGTTTGCGAAAAACGTGACAAATGTCGAGTAAAAAATCAGGTGAATGGCCTATCTACAGCATTCCCGGCGGTTCAACCCAGATAATGAGTCGAGAGAGGTAAAAAACGGTGCTGGATGGACCTTTTCTCGACATTCTGGTCAAACCAGATGGCGCAAGAAAAGAGGCTGCCGTGGCAGCCTCTTGGGAAGGGGGCGTCGTTACTCGCTGGCGTCGTCGGCCACCTCGTCCGGGTGGGCCGGGGGCCAGCCACCCAGGCTCTTCCAGCGGTTGACGATATGACAGAACAGCTCGGTGGTGCGCTCGGTGTCGTAGAGGGCGGAGTGCGCCTCTTTATTGTCAAACGGAATGCGCGCGCTCTGGCACGCCTTGGCCAGCACCGTCTGGCCGAGCGCCAGGCCGGAGAGGGCAGCGGTGTCGAAGGTGGCAAACGGATGGAACGGATTGCGCTTGAGGCCGGCCCGCTCGGCGGCGGCCATGACGAAGCCGTGATCGAAGGTGGCGTTGTGGGCCACTATGATGGCGCGGCCGCAATCCTGCTCCTTCATCCCCTTGCGGATGCCCTTGAAGATCTCGGTCAGCGCCTCTTTCTCGCTGACGGCGCCGCGCAGCGGATTGAAGGGATCGATGCCGGTGAACTCCAGCGCCGCTTTTTCCAGATTGGCCCCTTCAAACGGCTCGACATGAAAATGGAAGATCTGGTCGGGCACGAGCCAGCCCTGCTCGTCCATCTTGAGGGTATAGGCGGCGATTTCCAGCAAGGCGTCGGTGCTGGCATTGAACCCGGCGGTTTCAACATCGATGACGACGGGGTAAAAGCCACGAAAACGGCCCTTGAGGGTGTGAACAGCGTCGGTCATGGTATCTCGGTCGGCGTGAAATGAGGCGGCATTATGGCAAAAAAGCCGGCCTTTGTCCCTCATCGGCCGCCATCGGCGCGCTGGCCGATTCTATTATCGACACGCGGGCTTATAATTGACCACTTCAACAATGGAATGGGGAGCAACGATGAAGAAGCTGGGATTGGCGCACAAGATGTTGCTGGTGGTCTGCCTGCCACTGCTGGCCTTGCTGTTCTTCTCCGGCCGATACGTCTATGAGCGTTATCGGGTCGAGCAGGAGATGAGTCAGGCCCAAGCCGCACTGGCGGTGGTGCGGGAAGCGGCGCAGCTGGCCCACGAGCTGCAAAAGGAGCGCGGCATGTCGGCCGGCTTCCTGGGTTCCGGTGGCAACAAGTTCCGCGATGCCCTGCCGGCGCAGCGCAAGCAGGTCGATACCCTGCTGCAGCGCTTTCGTGAGGATCCCGCCCTGCTGGCGCTCAAAGAGGTGCAGCAGGAGCTGGCCGGGCTCACCGCCATGCGCGAGCGGGTCAGTGCGCTGGGGGTCGAGGTGGCGGAGCAGGTCAGCTTCTATACCCGGATGATCACCCAGTTGCTGGCGGTGGTGGATCAGATCAGCATCAATAGCCGGGATGCCACCATAGCGCTGCAGACCAATGCCTATGCCGCCTTCTTGCAGAGCAAGGAGCGGATGGGGCTGGAGCGGGCGACCTTGAGCAACGTGTTTGGCCGTGACAGCTTCACGCCGGCGCTGTTGCAGCAGTTCATCTCCCTGTTGGCGGCCCAGAATACCTATCTCGAGCGTTTCCAGGCGGTGGCGAGCCCCTCCCAGCGCCAGCTGCTGGCCGACAGCCTGGCCTCGCCGGTGGTGAGCAAGGTGGCCGCCATGGAGAAGCTGGCGCTGGACAAGGCGGCCAGCGGTGGCTTCGGGGTGGATGCTGAGGCCTGGTTTGCCTTGAGCACCGACAAGATCAGCCTGCTCAAGGAGAGCGAAGACCGCCTCTATCAGCAGTTGTCCGAGCGGGTGGACCAGATGCGGGCGAAGAGCGCCAGCGACTTCTGGTGGGCCGCCACCGGGGTTCTGCTGTGCGTGCTGCTTACCAGCTTTGTCTGCTGGCGGGTAGTGCGGGATCTGCATCTGGGTTTCATGGCTCTGCACCATACCTTCAAGCGGCTGGTGCAGGAGAACGATCTGACGGTGCGGGTCAACTGGCGATCCGGTGATGAACTGGGGGCATTGTCGCGGGATCTGAACCATTTCCTCGAACATCTGGAGGGGCTGATGCTGGCGGTGCGCCGCTCCTGCGAGGTGCTGGCCCGCAGCGCAGCCGCCTCGGCCAACGTCATTGCCGAAGTCAACGCCGGAGTGGCCAAGGGGTTTGGTCAGGTGGATCTGGTGGCGACGGCCGCTACCGAGATGGCCTCGACGGTTGCCGAGATCGCACGCAACGCGACCCAGACCTCGCTGGCGACCCAGCAGGCCATCGGCCGGGCCCGGCAGGGTGACAAAGAGGTGGATCAGACCATCGATGCCATCCAGCAGGTCGCGGGTACCTTGAGTGATACCCAGCAGCTGGTGGACAGCCTGCATCAGGACACCGAATCGGTGGGCGAGGCGCTCAACCTCATCAAGCAGATCTCGGATCGCACCAACCTGCTGGCCCTCAACGCCGCCATCGAGGCGGCCCGCGCCGGCGAATCCGGCCGCGGTTTTGCGGTGGTGGCGGAAGAGGTGCGGGCGCTGGCGTCGCGCACCCAGCAGGCCGCCGACGACATAGAGCGGATGCTGGTGCGGCTGCGGCAGGGGGCCAATCAGGCGGTGACCGCCATGCACCTGGGGACCGAGCAGGCGGGGCTGAGCGTGACCGAGGCCAAGCGGGCGGGCAGCGAGCTGACCGACATCGTCAACGAGGTGCGCAAGGTGAGCGACATGACCGCCCAGGTGGCCACCGCCACCGAGGAGCAGCGCTATGTCACCGACGACATCCAGCACAACGTGATGACCATTCGCGAGGTGTACGAGGCGCATCGCCAGCACTCGGAAACCCTGCAGCAAAACAGCGCCGAGCTGGATCAGCTGGCGCGGGAGCTGGCGGGGCGCATCGCCCGCTTCAAACTGATGGACGCCGCCTCGACCCACTGATCGGTTTGCCCTAAAGCTTGTCCTGCCCCTGCCGATATCTAACCTGAGATCGTGTGGAGGGCAGGCAGTTGAACGCTTGGATGTTGGGGTTGGTCAGCATATCCGTGAGTATGCAGTTACAGGCGGGAGTCACCGAATTCGGTGCCGGCCTGGATCAATCCGTCTGGCGTTTGACCTCCGACACCCAGGTAGAGTGCCGGCTCGAGCACCCCATCCCCAACTGGGGTACGGGGGCATTCGTCAGCCGCGCCGGCCGCAAGATCAATCTGGACTTCGAGCTCAAGGGGCTGCGCCAGCAGGCCCAGACCCAGACGGTCAGCCTGGGCATCATGCCACCGGTCTGGCGCCCCGGCATCGCCGGGCGGGAAGTGAGCCAGCTGCGCTTTTACCAGCAGTTTGACGGGCTGGTGGAGGGGCAGACCGCCTGGACCATGCTGGACGAGCTGGAAGGGGGGCGCATGCCGACCTTCCAGTACCGCGACTGGTATCGGCAGAATCGACCGGTGCGGGTCTCGCTCTCCTCGGTCAACTTCCGGGTCAAGTATCAGGCCTTTGTGGATTGCCTCAATGGCCTGCTGCCCTACAGCTTCAACGACATCGCCTTCAGCGTGCTCACCTATGACAAGAACAGTGACGAGCTGTCGCTGGCTTCCAAGCGGCGGCTGGCGATGATCGGCGAGTATGTGAAGGTGGACAAGAGCATCGATGTGGTGGTGATCGACGCCTACAGCGACAGCTATGGCGGCCGCTGGCCGAACCAGAAGCTCTCCGAGAAACGGGCCGATGCCATCAAGAAGGTGTTTGTGGATCTGGGCATCGAACCCGGCAAGATTTCGGTGGAGGGGCACGGCGAGAAGCAGCACGTCGCCTCCAACGAAACCGAAGATGGTCGCGCCAAGAACCGGCGGGTGGTGATCAACATGGGCCGTAACGGCGCCATCTGAGGAAAACGAATCCATAAAAAAGAGCGCCTTGGCGCTCTTTTGGTTTTTCTGGGGATCAGGCTGGTTTAGACGCTGTCGCCGAGGCCGCTGCCGGCATCTTTCTTGGCGATCAGCTCAATCTTGTAACCGTCCGGATCTTCCACGAAGGCGATGACGGTGGTGCCGCCCTTGACCGGGCCCGGCTCGCGGGTGATCTTGGCACCGGCGGCGCGCAGCGCCTCGCAGGTGGCATAGATGTCGTCCGCTTCCAGCGCGATGTGACCGTAGGCCGAGCCCAGCTCGTACTCGCTGACACCCCAGTTGTAGGTGAGTTCGATCACCGCTTCATCTTTCTCGTCACCGTAGCCGACGAAGGCCAGGGTGTACTTGTATTCGCTGTTCTCGCTCTTGCGCAGCAGTTTCATCCCCAGCACTCGGGTATAGAAGTCGATGGAGCGTTGCAGATCGCCGACGCGCAACATGGTATGCAGGATTCTCATTGCTCAATTCTCCGGGTAGTGGTTCTTGTGGTATGGGTGCCGCCCAGGGGGGCGGATACCGGCGCTTGGCTCAAGCCCGTGCTCGCCAGGAGCGGCGCCATGGCTGCGCCGCTTGCGAGCCGGCCGCCGTGTTCAGCTCTCCGGGTAGACCTTTTCCTTGTACTCGCACAAGTCCTCGATGATACAGGAACCGCAGCGCGGTTTGCGAGCCAGACAGGTGTAGCGCCCGTGCAGGATCAGCCAGTGGTGCACGTCCAGCTTGAATTCGGCGGGGACCACCTTGAGCAGCTTCTCCTCCACCTGATCGACGTTCTTGCCCACCGCAAAGCCGGTGCGGTTGGAGACCCGAAAGATATGGGTATCGACGGCGATGGTGGGCCAACCGAAGGCGGTGTTGAGCACCACGTTGGCGGTCTTGCGGCCGACCCCGGGCAGGGCCTCGAGGGCCTCGCGGTTCTCAGGCACCTCGCCACCGTGGCGCTCCAGCAGGATGGCGCAGGTCTTGATGACGTTCTCGGCCTTGGTGTTGAAGAGGCCAATGGTCTTGATGTACTCCTTGACCCCGTCCACCCCCAGTTCCAGCATGGCCTGGGGGGTGTTGGCCACCGGGTAGAGCTTGTCGGTGGACTTGTTGACGCTGACATCGGTGGCCTGGGCCGACAGCAGCACGGCGATCAGCAGCTCGAACGGCGTCTTGAAGTTGAGCTCGGTGGTGGGGTGGGGGTTGTCGTCCCGCAGTCGCTCCAGTATCTGCCTACGTTTCTGATTGTTCATGGCTCTCTCTTAGCTCAGAGCTGGGTCGCGCGGGCACCCGCGGCCGGCACGCTGCAGTGGGCCTTCTCGGCGCTCTGCTTGCGACCCATCCAGTCGTTGATGGCGTTCTTGCCGGCGATCATCAGGCCGAGACCGATGAAGCCGCCAGGGGGCAGGATTGCCAGCAGCAGGCTGGCATCGGCGTGGAACAGCTCAATGCGCAGTGACTTGGCCCACTCTCCCAGCAGCAGGTCGGCACCGTCGAACAGGGTGCCCATGCCGATGATCTCGCGCAGCCCACCCAGCACCAGCAGCACCAGAGTAAAGCCCAGCCCCATCATGAAGCCGTCGAGGGCCGCCAGCAGCGGCGGGTTCTTGGAGGCATAGGCTTCGGCCCGGCCGATGATGACGCAGTTGGTGACGATGAGGGCGATGAAGATGCCGAGCGCCTGATAGAGTCCGTAGGTGTAGGCGTTCATCAGCAACTGCACGCTGGTCACCAGCGCCGCGATGATCATCACGTAGACCGGGATGCGGATATCCTTGGGCACCAGGTTGCGCACCAGCGAGATGGCGAGGTTGGAGCTGACCAGCACCGCCATGGTGGCAAGGCCGAGCCCCAGCGCATTGGTGAAGGTGGAAGAGACCGCCAGGGTGGGGCAGAGGCCCAGCACCTGCACCAGGGAGGGGTTGTTCTTCCACAGCCCCTGCAGCATCAGCTCCTTGAGCTCTTCGCGGCGGCCATTGCTCTCGCTGAGCGGGCTCTGCCCGTCAATCACATCAACTTGTTCCATAGCTTGTGCTCCGGCGTTAGGGGGTGGCGTCACAGGCGGGGGCGTCGCGCAGCAACTCTGGGTGCTCCTGTTGCAGCAGCAACAGGTTCTTCACCGCCTTGACCACGGCCCGGGGGGTGATGGTGGCACCGGTGAAGGCGTCGAACTCGCCGCCGTCTTTCTTCACGGCCCAGTTGGCCTCGTTGTCGTGGCTGAGAAACTTGCCGACGAAGCTGTTGATCCAGTCCGATTTTTTCAGCTCGATCTTGTCGCCAAGGCCGGGGGTTTCCTTGTGGGCCAACACCCGTACCGCACTCACGGCACCTTTGGCATCGGTGCCCACGATGAGGCGAATGGCCCCACTGTAGCCGTCGGGGGCCACGGTTTCCAGCGCGTAGCCGGTGATTTCGCCCTGCTTGGTCGCGGTGTAGAGCGGCATGGATTGATCGCTGCCCAGATAGCGTCGGCTCTGCACCAGCTTGCAGCTGGCGACCAGATCGTTGTCATAGCTCCCCTCCGGCAGCAGGGCGGAGAGGGTGCGCAGCTTCTCCAGCTGCTGCTGATGGGCGATCCGCCCCTGGGTCAGCTCGTTGGTCAGCACCACCACGGCGGTGCAGGCGAGGGCAAACAGGGCGAGAGTGACGCCGTTTTTGCGCATGCTCTTTAACATGGGAAGCTTCCTGAAGATGAGGTGTGCGTCAGGTTCATTTGCGACGAGCCCCATAGACCTTGGGACGCGTCAGGCTGTCGATCAGCGGTACGCACAGGTTGGCCAGCAGCACGGCAAAGGCGAAGGCATCCGGATAGCCGCCAAAACGGCGGATGACATAGACCAGCACGCCGATGAGCACGCCATAGACCAGGCGGCCGCGCGGGGTGGTGCTGGCACTCACCGGATCGGTGGCGATGAAGAAGGCCCCCAGCATGGTGGCGCCGCTGAACAGATGGAACATGGGGGTGGCGGTAGCATCCGGGGTCATCAGATAACCCAGGGTGGCCGCCAGCAGCAAGGAACCGAGGATGGCCCCCGGAATGCGCCAGTTGATCACCTTCTGCTGCAGCAGGAACAGGCCGCCCAGCAGGTAGCCGAGGTTGACCCAGCTCCAGCCGATACCGCCCCAGCCTTCGAATACGGTGTGGGTCATCACCTCGCCGGCGGTGAGGCCCTGAGTCAGCCCGGTTTTCAGGGTGTCGAGCGGCGTGGCCATGGTCAGCCCATCCACCCCCTGCTTGAGCTGCGCCATGCTGTAACCGTCGAGGCTGAAGCCGGTGAAGATCACCGAGGCTGCATCGCCAAAGCCGATGTCATAGGCGGCGATGCTGGAGGGCGGTAGCCAGCTGGTCATCTGTACCGGGAAGGAGACCAGCAGCAGCACATAGGCCACCATGGCGGGGTTGAACAGGTTTTGGCCGAGCCCGCCATAGAGGTGTTTGGCGATGATGATGGCAAACGCCGTGCCCAGCACCAGCATCCACCAGGGCAGCAACGGCGGCAGGGAGAGGCCGATCAGCACGGCGGTCAGGGCCGCGCTGCCATCCAGCAGGGCCGGTTTGACGGGGCGTCCGCGCAAGCGCAGCACCAGCGCCTCCGAGGCGAGCGCCGTGACCAGCGCCAGCAGGATCTGGATCAGGGTGCCCCAACCAAAGAACCAGCTCTGCGCCAGAAAACCGGGCAGGCAGGCCAGGATCACCAGCAACATCAGGGTTTGGGTCTGTTTGCGGTTGTGGGCAAACGGCGCACTCGCGATATTGAACATGGATCAGTGGCTCTTGTCGGTCGATGGAGAAGGAGAGGCCTCGGCTGCTGCCTCGGCCGCCAGTTTGCGGGCCTTGGCACGGGCCACGGCGGCGGCAATGGCCGCTTTCTTGGGATCCGCATCGGCGGCTGGCTGCGCTGCGTCGGCAGCCGGTGCAGCCACGGTGGTCGCCTCGGGTTTGGCTGTGGCCTCCTCGTCATGCACCTCTGCGGGCTTGGCAACGGCCTCCTCCCCTTGCGCTTGCGCGGCTTTTTTGGCCTTGGCGCGGGCGATGGCGGCAGCAATGGCTGCCTTCTTGGGGTCTGCGTCGGCGGTATCAGGCTGCGGCGCTGCAGCAGGGGCTGCCACGGCGGTCTCTTCACCTTCGGTCACGGCTGTATTCCCGTGCGCCTGAGCGGCCTTCTTGGCCTTGGCGCGGGCAATGGCAGCAGCGATAGCCGCCTTCTTGGGATCCGTGTCGGCGGCGGTGTCAGGCTGCGGCGCTGTTGCAGGGGCTGCCACGGCGGCCTCTTCATTTTCGGTTACGGCTGCGTCCCCTTGCGCCTGAGCGGCCTTCTTGGCCTTGGCACGGGCGATGGCGGCAGCGATGGCTGCCTTCTTGGGATCCGTGTCGGCAGCTGAGTCAGGCTGCGGCGCAGCAGCAGGGCTATCCACAGCCGCTGCTTCGCTTGGCTCCTGAGCCGCTTTTTTGGCCTTGGCACGCGCCAGTGCCGCCGCAATCGCCGCTTTCTTGGCATCCTGCCCATCCGCTGCCGGTGCATTGGGTTGGGCAGAACCGGGCTCGCCGGCGGCCGCCTTGGCGGCGCGGCGGGCGATGGCCTCCTGCTTGCGCGCCTCGCGGGCGGCAATCATGGCGCTGTTGTCCGGTGCGAGTTCGCTGGCACCAACGGGTGCTGCGTCCTGCTTGGCCTTGATGCGGGCCAGTGCGGCGGCCACCGGATCTTCTCCGCCGGCCGCCGTCATGGCCTGGCGACGCTGGGCGGCAGCCTCGGCATGGCGGGCTTCGCGGGCGGCTTTTTCCCGTTCGAAGCGGGCCTGCTTGGCCTCGAAGCGCTGCTTGGCGCGCTCGGCCTTCTCGGCTTCGGCACGCGCCTCGCGGATGTCATCCTTGGCAATCTTGTAGTACTGCACCAGCGGGATCTCGCTCGGGCAGACCCAGGCACAGGCGCCGCACTCGATGCAGTCGAACAGGTTGAGCCCCTCGGCCTTGTCGTACTCCTTGGCCCGGCTGTACCAGTAGAGCTCTTGCGGCAGCAGGTTGGCCGGACAGGCGTCGGCACAGGCACTGCAGCGAATGCAGGCCTGCTCCGGACCGGGCGGCGGTAGCTCGGCCCGTGTGGGGGAGAGCAGGCAGTTGGTGGCCTTGACTACCGGCACCATGGCATGGGGCAGGGTGAAGCCCATCATGGGGCCACCCATGATCACCCGCTGATCCGCCTCGGGCTGCAGTTCGAAACGCTGCAGCAACCAGCGCACCGGGGTGCCCAGCAATACCCAGGCGTTGCCCGGTTTCTTGAAGGCGTCGCCGGTGAGGGTGACGATGCGGGAGATGAGCGGCTCGCCGTCGATGATGGCGCGCTTGATGGCAAACACGGTGGCCACGTTGAGCACCATGATGCCCATGTCCACGGCGCGGCCCCCCTTGGGAACCTGGCGGCCGGTGAGCAGTTCGATGGTCTGCTTGGCGCCGCCCGACGGGTACTTGGTGGGCACCGTCTTGACCAGTACGTCTTCGTCTGTGGCATGACGGGTCAGCTCACCGATGGCGGCCGGCTTGTTGTCTTCCACCCCGATCAGGGTCAGCTTGGGCTTGAGCAGGTGCTTGAGCACCCGGATGCCGTCCATGATCTCGTCGGCATACTCCTGCATCAGCCGGTCATCGGTGGTGATGTAGGGTTCGCACTCCAGCCCGTTGACGATCAGGATCTCGGTCAGCTGACCGCGGCCATCGAGCTTGCTGTGGGTCGGGAACACGGCGCCGCCGAGGCCCGCGATGCCGGCCTGCTGGATGCGTTCGAGCAGCTCGCCCCGCTCCAGATTCCAGTAGTCGCTGCGGCCCTGACGCTCGCCCCAGGCATCTTCGCCATCCGGGGTGAGGGTGATGCAGAGATCGTCGAGACCGGAGGGGTGGGCCACCGTGTGGTGACCGATGGCGGTGATGGTGCCGGAGGTGGAGGCGTGCACCGGCACGAAACGCCCCTTGTCATGGCGGGTGAGCGGCTGGCCTTTCTTGACCTTGTCGCCGACCCGAACCAGCAGGTCGCCGGCCGGGCCCGCGTGCTGGCGTACCGGGATGATGAGCTGGGGCGGCAGACCGGCGTCCACCACCGGGGTGAGACTGGATTGGTCTTTGTTCTCGGGAGGGTGAATGCCGCCGTGAAAATCCCACAGAGTGCCGGCTTTGATGCGTTCGAGTAAGGACTGCATGGTTACTTATTCCACTATCTTGACCGGAATGGCGACGTTGGCCAGATCCCACTTCCAGTTGTCGACCGTGGTCGGCACCGGGATCATTTCGATACAGTCGGTCGGGCAGGGATCGACACAGAGATCGCAGCCGGTGCACTCGTCGGCAATGACGGTGTGCATCGCCTTGGTGGCGCCGACGATGGCGTCGACCGGACAGGCCTGGATGCACTTGGTGCAGCCGATGCATTGATCTTCATGAATGAAGGCGACTTTCTTGATGGGGACGGCGGCTTCGGCGCCGCCCAGCGGCTGGGGTTCGACCCCCATCAGGTCGGCAATCTTGCGCATGGTGGCATCGCCACCTGGCACGCACTTGTTGATCTGGTCGCCATTGGCCAGCGCCTCGGCGTAGGGCTTGCAGCCCGGGTAGCCGCACTGGCCGCACTGGGTTTGCGGCAGCAGGGCGTCGAGCTGATCGACGATGGGATCGGCTTCCACATGAAATTTGACGGCGGCAAAGCCCAGGATGATGCCGAAGGCCAGAGCCAGCAGAGCCAACACCAGAACGGCAAAGAGTATGTGAGTCATAGCGCTATATCTTGATGAGGCCGGTAAAGCCCATAAAGGCCAGCGACATCAGGCCGGCGGTGATCATGGCGATGGAGACGCCGCGAAACGGGGTCGGGACGTCGGCGGCCACCAGACGCTCGCGCATGGCGGCAAACAGGATCAGCACCAGCGAAAAACCGGTGGCGGCGCCGAAGCCGTAGATGATGCTCTGGATGAAGTTGTGGTGCTCGTTGATGCTGAGCAGGGCTACCCCCAGCACGGCGCAGTTGGTGGTGATGAGCGGCAGGAAGATGCCCAGCAGACGATAGAGGGTGGGGCTGCTTTTGCGGATAACCATCTCGGTAAACTGAACCACGACGGCGATCACAAGAATGAAGGCGAGCGTGCGCAGGTAGGCTATGTTCAGCGGGATCAGGATATAGTGCTCCATCAGATAGGAACAGGCGCTGGCCAGGGTCATCACGAAGGTGGTCGCCAGCCCCATGCCGATGGCGGTTTCCAGCTTGCCGGAGACGCCCATGAAGGGGCACAGGCCGAGGAATTTCACCAGCACGAAGTTGTTAATCAGCACAGTGCCGACCAATAAAAGCAGGTACTCAGTCATTGCAGGTTGGTTATCCGGTGTGAAGGCGGCGGTATTATCTGATTTTAGGTGCCTTTTAACAACCGCAAGGCCGCATGGTTATTATTCAAATGGCCAATTTCATGGAGGAAACGTGCGCCCTTTACCCATTTTTACCCTGACCCTGGCGATGCTGCTCTGGTCCAGCTCCTTCATCGCGCTCAAGCACGTGCTAGGGGTCTGGGGCTTTGGTCAGGTGCTGTTCATGCGCATGAGCGTGGCAGCGCTCTGCTGGCTGTGCTGCTACCGCTATCTCGGCAATTTCCGCTATCAGAAAGGGGACTGGCGCTGGCTGGCGTTGATGGGGGCGCTGGAGCCCTGCCTCTATTTCCTGCTGGAGGTCAACGCCCTGCGCTACACCAGTGCCGGCCAGGCCGGCATGGTCTGTGCCCTGTTGCCGCTCATCGTGGCGCTGGTGGCCTTCGTGCTGATCCGCGAGCGGGTGAGCCGGCGCCAGTTGCTCGGCTTTGCCATCGCCATCTTCGGTATCGCGCTGCTCGGCTTTGGCAGCGGGACGGATGAATTTGCCCCCAATGCCCTGCTTGGCAACAGCCTGGAGATGGCGGCCATGTTCTGCGCCGCCACCTACTCGGTGGTGTTCAAGAAGCTCTGCAGCCGCTACAGCGTGTTGACCCTGACTGCGTTGCAGGCCTTCGTCGGCACCCTCTTCTTCGCCCCTTTTGCCTTTGGCGAACCCTGGCCGACGGCCTGGGTGTGGCAGGACATGGCGGTCATCGTCTTTCTCGGCGCCTGCGTGACCCTGGGGGCCTACCTGCTCTACAACTGGTCGGTGACCCAGGTGAAGAAGGTGACGCTGGCGGCTGCCTACGTCAATCTGATCCCGGTGTTCACTTTGCTGTTGGCCTATCTGCTGCTGGGAGAGACCCTCAACGCCTTGCAATGGGTGGCCTGTGGCGCCGTGCTGCTGGGGATCGCGGTGGGACAGCTGCCGGCCAGGCGCGTGCGGATGCCGGCGGCCACCACAGGCTCGTGACGGCCGCAAATTGACTACAGTCAGGGCAGGTAGCAGCGAGGAGCGGGATCATGAGTGACATGAGGTTACTGGCGCAGGCGCGACTGCTGCTTGGCCACCATCCCTTCACCCTGGCCGATGCGCGGGCACTGGAGGCGCTGGAAGAGGAAGCGGTGGGCGAGGAGGGGCTCTGCATCGCCGAGTTGTGGGAGTGCGCCCTGCAGCAGGCCGACGAGGAGTCCAGGCACTATCTGTCGGGGCAGGATTGACACTTTGATCGGAAGATAAAAAACACGGGGCCTGGCCCCGTGTGTTGTGATGGCGAGGCCCCTAGATGGAGAGGCCCTTGACGGTGTCCGACACCGAGTTGGCGTCCTCGATGATTTCCTGAATGACGCCAGCGATGATGTCGGCCTGGGCCTGGCCCGCCATCGCCTTGTCCGATACCACCGAGACTGTCTGGGTGATCCTCGAGGTGATGTCGGAGTTGAGCCGGATGACGGAGACTATCTCGCCGGTGGAGGTGGAGGTTCTCGCCGCCAGCTGGCGCACTTCATCGGCCACCACCGCAAACCCACGACCCTGCTCGCCGGCGCGGGCCGCCTCGATGGCGGCGTTGAGCGCCAGCAGGTTGGTCTGATCCGCGATGCTGCTGATGGTCGAGATGATGGACTCGATGCTTCTGGATTGCTGGTTGAGGTTCTCTATCTGCCGGCTGACTTCACTGACCGAGCTGTTGATGTGGGCCGAGGTTTCCAGCACCTTGTCGATCACTTCCCGGCCCCTGGCGGCGCTCAGTACCGTCTCTCCGGCAATGGCGCAGGCCTTCTGGGCCGCTTCGCGCACCGAGATGGACTTCTCCACCCGTTCGCTGATGTTGCTCGCCAGCTTGATGATTTTGATCACCTTGCCTTCATGGTTGAAGATGGGGTTGTAGGTGGCCTCCAGCCAGATCTTCTCGCCGTGGCGGCCACGGCGCATGAAGAGCCCGGACTGGATGGAGCCCGTCCCCAGATCCCGCCAAAAGTTGGGATTCTGCTGATAGAAGGCCTCGTCACAGAACATGCGGTGGGACTGGCCCACCACCTCGTCCAGCCGGTAGCCGAAGCAGTGCAGGAAATTCTGGTTGGCGGTGATGACGGTGCCATCGGGCTGGAAGTCGATGACGGCCAGGGATTTGTCCAGTGCCGCCAGCAGGGCCTGGCTACGTTCCAGGGTGGATTGCTGCTCGGTGACGTTGGAGGCGACCTTGGCTACCTTGATCACCTTGCCATCGAGGAGGATCGGGAAGTAGCTGGCTTCGAGCCAGACCGCCTTGCCCGATTTGGCCTGCCGGATGAAACGGCCGTTACGTGACTCCCCCCTGCGCAGATCCTGCCACAGCTGCTCATATTCGCGGGTTTCCACGTCCTCGGGAAAGCAGAGGGCGCTGTGGTGCTTGCCGATCACCTCCTCCCGGGCATAACCCACGATGGCGAGCAAACGATCGTTGACGAAGGTGACCACCCCCTCCGGGGTGAACTCGATATAGGGAACCCGTGACTGGATGGCCTGCTCAAAGGCGCCAAGTTTTGCGATCTGTGCCGCTTGTTCACTCTGTTCACTTTTACCCGTGCGATTCCAAAACATGGCGGAGCTCCTTGTTAAGACCCTGGTGAGGCCTTTCATGACAATACCCGACCGGCTGAATACTAGTACAGGTTGTTTGGCCGTCGCCTCAGCCATCAGGGTTAATTGTTTGTTTTATCATTATCGATCTTGCCATGTTGGCAAGCCGTGCAGAAGGGCAGGGAGGCCGGTCCCGCTCCGGCAGGCTGACGGCAGCCTCCTGGGTGGCATTTGTCCCACGCTTTGCTCATTTTCCCTGCGATTCAACACATCAGAGCACCTTATCGCGGCAAGATGAGGTATCTTATGCCCCGATTTCATCCATTAAACGGATCCGAGACCCCATATGATCATCAAACCCAAGGTTCGCGGCTTTATCTGCACTACCACTCACCCGGTCGGTTGTGAAGCCAATGTTCGTCGCCAGATCGCTTATACCAAGGCCAAGGGCACCATCGAGAATGGTCCCAAGAAGGTGCTGGTGATCGGCGCTTCCACCGGTTATGGCCTGGCTTCCCGCATTGCCGCCGCCTTCGGCTCCGGCGCTGCCACCCTCGGTGTCTTCTTCGAAAAAGCCGGCAGCGAGACCAAGACTGCCACCGCCGGCTGGTACAACTCCGCTGCCTTCGACAAAGCCGCCAAAGAGGCGGGCCTCTACGCCAAGAGCATCAACGGCGATGCCTTCTCCAATGAATGCCGCGCCAAGGTGATCGAGCTGATCAAGCAGGATCTGGGTCAGATTGATCTGGTGGTCTACTCCCTGGCCTCGCCGGTGCGCAAGCTGCCGGATACCGGCGAAGTAGTGCGCTCCGCCCTCAAGCCCATCGGCGAGGTCTACACCACCACCGCCATCGATACCAACAAGGATCAGATCATCACCGCCACCGTCGAGCCGGCGAACGAGGAAGAGATCCAGAACACCATCACCGTCATGGGCGGTCAGGACTGGGAGCTGTGGATGGCTGCCCTGCGCGATGCAGGCGTGCTGGCCGACGGCGCCAAGTCCGTGGCTTACTCCTACATCGGCACCGATCTGACCTGGCCCATCTACTGGCATGGTACCCTGGGCCGCGCCAAGGAAGATCTGGACCGCGCCGCCGCCGCCATCCGTGGCGATCTGGCTGCCAAGGGCGGCACCGCCCACGTGGCCGTGCTCAAATCCGTGGTGACCCAGGCCTCCTCCGCCATTCCGGTGATGCCGCTCTATATCTCCATGGCCTTCAAGATCATGAAGGAGAAGGGCATTCACGAGGGCTGCATGGAGCAGGTGGACCGCATGATGCGCACCCGTCTCTACGCTGCCGACATGGCGCTGGACGATCAGGCTCGCATCCGCATGGATGACTGGGAGCTGCGCGAAGACGTGCAGCAGACCTGCCGCGACCTGTGGCCGTCCATCACCAGCGAGAACCTCTGTGAGCTCACCGACTACACCGGCTACAAGCAGGAGTTCCTGCGCCTGTTCGGTTTCGGGCTGGACGAGGTGGATTACGATGCGGATGTGAATCCGGACGTGAAATTCGATGTGGTCGAGCTCTGAGTCTGACCCAAGTGAAAACAGGGCCCCGCGGGGCCCTGTTTTTTTGGCAAAAATCCCGCTAAGTTGCGGAATTTTATTATCCGCGATCACCTTTTTCCCATATCAAACCCGCTAGTCTGGCGGTGATCGGATCACATGACGGCATTGCCGAGGTACGGAAGCTATGACCACTCCACATGAAGCGCCCAAAAAGCGCCAACTCCCCACTGTCTATACCCTGCTTTTCATCATCATCGCCCTGATGGCGGCCCTGACCTGGGTGCTGCCGGCGGGCAAATACAACTACGTGACGGCCAAGACCCAGCAGCCGATTGCGGCGGCGGCCGTGGCCGACTACAGCGGCGACGAGCGACTGTTGCCGGTGCCCGGCAGCTACACCGAGCTCCCCTCCCAACCGCAGGGGGTATTCGATGTGCTCAAGGCGCCGATCCAGGGCTTTCACAAGGCAGCCGACGTGGCGCTGTTCGTGCTCATCATCGGTGGTTTCCTGGCGGTGACCATGCAGAGCGGGGCACTGGATGCCGGTGTCGGCGCCATTGTGCGCGGCTTTGCCGGGCGCGAGCGGCTGCTTATTCCCGTGCTGATCGCCCTGTTTGCCCTGGGCGGCTCCACCTTCGGCATGGCGGAGGAGACTGTAGCCTTCTGGGCACTGATCGTGCCGGTGATGATGGCGGCGGGCTTCGATCGCATGGTGGCGGCGGGGATCATATTGCTCGGCTCCGGGGTCGGGGTGCTCGCCTCCACCGTCAACCCGTTTGCCACCGGCATCGCCTCCGGTTTTGCCGGCATTCCCATCGGTGAGGGGATTGGCCTTAGGGTTGTGCAGTGGCTGCTGCTGGTGATCTTCGCCTCCTGGTTCGTGATGAGCTACGCCAAGCAGGTGCAGCAGGACAAGTCCCGCTCCGTGCTGGCCGACATCGCCTATGACGACGAGTTCTCCCAGATGAAGAGCGGCAACCTCGCCTTCAGCGGCAAGCAGAAGCTCACCATGCTGGTCTTCTTCGGCACCTTCCTGCTGATGATCTATGCGGTGGTACCCTGGTCGGATCTGGGTATCGACCTGCTGCCCACCCTGGGCTGGTGGTTCGACGAGCTCTCCACCCTGTTCTTCAGCGCCTCCATTCTGATCGCGCTGATCAACCGGATGCCGGAGTCCAACTACGTGGCGACCTTCCTCAACGGGGCGCGAGACCTCATCGGGGTGGCGCTGGTGGTGGCGGTGGCGCGCGGCATCTATGTGGTGATGGAGCATGGGGTCATCATCGACACCATACTGCACTGGGCCGAGGGGCTGGTGAGCGGGCTGTCATCGTCGGTGTTTATCTTGATGGCCTATCTGGTGCACATCATCCTGAGCTTCTTCATCCCCTCCACCTCGGGGCTGGCGACCGTCTCCATGCCGCTGATGGGGCCGTTGGCGGACTTCTCCGGTATCTCGCGGGATCTGGTGATCACCGCCTATCAGTCCGCCTCCGGCTGGATCAATCTGTTCGCCCCCACCGCCGCCCATCTGGTGGCCGGTCTGGCGCTGGCCAAGATCCCCTACGATCGCTTCGTGCGCTGGGTGCTGCCCTTCATCATCGGGGTGGCCCTCATCACCATGGCGGTGCTGGTGGCCGGTGCCCTGCTGCACGGCTGATGCGCGGATAGAAAACGACAGACAGCAAAAAGGCTCCCGCGGGAGCCTTTTTCATGAGCCTTGCTTACTGCTTGTAGCCCTTGAGGAAGCGGGCGAGACGGCCGATGGCCTCTTCCAGCTCCTCTTCCCGGGGCAGGAACACCAGCCGGAAGTGATCCGGTGCCGGCCAGTTGAAGCCGGTGCCCTGCACCAGCAGCAATTTTTCCTGCTGCAGCAGATCGAACACCATCTTCTGGTCGTCGCGAATGTCATACACCTTGGGGTCGAGGCGCGGGAACATGTAGAGCGCCCCCTTGGGTTTGACGCAGGAGACCCCCGGGATGTCGTTGAGCAGCTCCCACGCCTTGTCGCGCTGGCGGCGCAGGCGGCCGCCCGGCAGGATCAGCTCGTTGATGCTCTGATAGCCACCCAGAGCGGTCTGGATGGCGTGCTGCATCGGCACGTTGGCGCACAGACGCATGGAGGCCAGCATCTCCAGCCCCTCGATGTAGCCCTTGGCACGGCCCTTGGGACCGGTAATGACCATCCAGCCCTGGCGGAAGCCGCAGGCACGGTAGGCCTTGGAGAGGCCGTTGAAGGTCACCACCATCACATCGTCGCACAGGGTGCAGACGCTGGTGTGGGAGATGTCGTCGTAGAGGATCTTGTCGTAGATCTCGTCGGCGAAGATGATGAGGTTGTGCTGGCGGGCGATCTCGATCACTTCCAGCAGGAACTCGCTGCCGTAGACGGCGCCAGTCGGGTTGTTGGGGTTGATCAGCACCAGGCCGCGGGTGCGCGGAGTGATGCGGGCGCGGATGTCGTCGAGGTCCGGATACCAGTCGGCCCCTTCGTCGCAGCGATAGTGCACCGCATGGCCACCGGAGAGGGTCACTGCCGCCGTCCACAGCGGATAGTCGGGGGAGGGCACCAGCATCTCGTCGCCGTTGTTGAGCAGCGCCTGCATCGCCATCACGATGAGCTCGCTGGCACCGTTGCCGATGTAGATGTCGTCGATGTCGACCTTGCGCATCCCTTTCTGCTGGTAGTACTGCATCACCGCCTTGCGGGCCGAGAACAGCCCCTTGGAGTCGCAGTAGCCCTGGCTGAGCGGCATGTTGAGGATCACATCCTTGATGATCTCTTCCGGCGCATCGAAACCGAACGGGGCCGGGTTGCCGATGTTGAGCTTGATGATGCGGTGGCCTTCGTCTTCGAGACGGCGAGCTTCTTTATGCACCGGGCCGCGGATGTCATAGCAGACATCGTCGAGCTTGTGCGACTTGTCGATAGTGAACATGGTGACTGTGATTCCTTCCCCTGGGGGCGCGTTGGCGAAAAAGGCGTTTTTTAGTATCAAATTTCTTTTCCCCTATTCTTCACAGAATTGAATGCTAGAACAATCCTCTTTTTAGTAGAATTCCCTGATTTTTAGCCCTAAAACAGGGTTGCCAAAACGTTAAATTCAGCACGATCGTTTGTGGTAACCGAGTTTCACCAGTGAAAGATGAGGGGCTGATTAACAAAGCTACCCGACTGTGTTGAAATATTCACTCTCGCTGGCACGATTGGCTTGCGTGAAAAATGTCATTATTTTTGTCGGCGCCGGCCCCAAAAGCAGAGCATGTGGTCTGCGCGCCATGCTGGCGCCGCCTGGCGTCGATATCGAAGGAGTTCCCATGCAAGCCCCCGCAGTTGGTCGCTACCGCCATTTCAAGGGTGGGTATTATCAGGTGTTGACCCTGGCCCTGCACACCGAAACCGGGGAGCAGCTGGTGATCTACCAGAGCGAGCAGGATGGCGCCGTCTATGCCCGCCCGGTGGCCATGTTCATGGAGTGGATCGAGCATCAGGGGGATGTGGTGAGCCGTTTCACCCCGGTTGCCGGCTGAGGTTGACCATTGACCATGAAAAAAGGCGCCTGACGGCGCCTTTTTCACAAGGTGAGCTTACTGGTAGAGACCCAGGTTCTCTTTGGCATAGGCTTCGAAATCGGTGCAGCCACCGATGTGCTGCTCGTCCAGGAAGATTTGCGGCACGGTATTGACCGGCTTGCCGGCGCTCTTGGCCAGATCTTCCTTGGTGATACCTTCGGCGTGGATGTCCACGTAGCGGAATTTGAAATCGTCACGCTGTTCAACCAGCTGCTCGGCGATCTGCTTGGCACGGACACAATAGGGGCAACCGGGACGACCAAAAATCACTGCAAACATGTTCTCTCTCCATTCATATGAGGCTGGGGACAGGATAGCCCCGCCTCGTGACTAGTCAAAGTGGAAATTGTCGATACGGCCGTTCGTCATCTTCGATAAGGCGTGCTTCGCCGGCCGTGATCGTCAATCACCGAGCGGTAGCTCAACCCTGATCGGCGATCTGGATCGGCTGCTGCTGATAGATGCTCTCCAGCACTCCCTTCTCGAACAGGGTCCAGGGCCAGGCGGCCTTGCTGGCGCGGTAGCGCTCGTGGGTTGCCGGATCCTGCGACAGGCCGCGCTGGAACATGACGAAGGCCTTGCGCTGGCCGCCGGCGGTGTCGATGAAGCCCACCAGGTTGGAGGTGCCGGTGATGGTGCCGGTCTTGGCGTGCACCTTGTTCTTCATCATGGGGGCGGTGACGCTGCGCCGCCAGGCCAGGGTGCCGTCCACCTGGGAGCTCGGCAGCAGCTTGATGAGACCAAGTTCCGCGTCATTTTTCTGGATGAAGTTCAGCACCGACAGCATCTGGCGGGCGCTGATGAGGTTGTGGGCAGAGAGGCCAGAGCCGTCGGCCAGGGTAGCGTTGCCCAGATCGATGCCGTTCTTGGTCAGGATGGCGCGCACCGCCATGGTGCCGCTGCGATAGCTGCCCGGCTTGTTGTAGTAGTGGCGACCGACAGTCTTCAAGAAGGTATCGGCATAGAGGTTGTCCGATTTCTTCAGCATCTTGGCCAGCATCACCGGCAATGAGACCGAGTAGTGGGTGCCCAGCGTCTCGGCATTGTCCGGCGACTTGTGGGTGACCCGCAGCAGGCCGTCATGCTTGATGCCGGCTCTGTCCATGGCCCAGCGGATGTTGTCCCAGCCCCAGGCCTCCACGTCGTGGATGGCGAAACGCAGCCCCTGGGGCTCCTTGTTCGGGGTGATGCAGCCCTTGAGCTCGTAGAAGTTGCCCTTGGCCATGTCCACTTCCAGTGCGCAGAACTGGCGCGCCATGTCGCCATAGCTCATGACTTCCACGTTGTCGGCACCGATGCCGATGGGCACGCCGGTGGCCACGTTGCCGGTGGCCGGTTTGCCAATCTGGGTGGCGGTGATGGTGCCGTAGGCGCAGTTCTTGTCGATGATCACCGAGGAGACCGGGGCGGCGAAACAGAGGGTCTGATCCCCCCACGACCAGCCGTTGCCGCGCTCGTAGCCGTTGTAGGCGCCGGTGTTGACGTAGACGTTGCCCTTGATGCGGTTCACGCCAAGCTGCTTGAACAGAGCCAGCAGATCCATGCGGGAGAGGGTGGGGTCGCCGACGAAGTTGATCCAGATGTCGCCATTGATGGCATCACCCTGTTTGGCGCCGGGCTGAGCCTGGATGTCGGTGGCAAAGCGGAAGTCGGCACCGAGCTCGAGACGGGCCGCCAGCGCGGTGAGTACCTTCATGGTGGAGGCGGGGGCGATCATCTGATCCGCATGGCGAGCGAATTCAACCCCGTTGTTGCCCTGCACTATGATGGCGTACTGGCCACCCTCAGGGGGCGTCAGCGGGGCGGCCTGGGCCGCCAGGGAAAAGAGAGCACAAAAACCAATCAACAGCCGCTGCATAACATCCTCTAAACGTGACGAAGGGGCCGGCAGTGGTGCCGGCCCTGACAATTCAACCTGGTTTCACCCGCCGATGCGGGATCGACCGTGGCAAAGCCATTCATACGATTCATGCCGGTCGCCACTGGCCATCACGCCAGCGAGTTGGCGGTGCGATAGCGACCCTCATAATCAAAAATCTTCTCTTTTATCTGCCAGAACCGCCCCGCTTTGCGAGCGATGACGAAATCGGGGTGGCGAAACTGGCTTTGCGCCGCCAGCACGCTCGCCAGGGTGGCAAATTCGGGTTCCAGACCCGGAGCGGGCCAATGATGACGCACAAAGACCTGTTGAAACAAGCGCCGTGCACCTTGGGAGTGAAATCCGAAGTACTCATTGAGGGTGAGACCATCCTCATCGTGATAGACCACCTCCAGCCGCTCCCCCTGTTTGCCACGTCCGACACTCAGCGTCAGCCCGGCGCAGCGAATGACCATGCAGTCCTTGAGATTGAGCGCCTCTTTGAGCTTGTCGTCAGGGTCCACCAGCAGCTGATCGCAGCTCTGGCAGCGGCGCGCTGCGATGTCGTTTTCGCTGCCGCAGGCGGGGCAGACCTTGGCGCGAAAGCGGTAGTCACACTCCTCGCGGTTGCCCTCGTCATCTTCAAACAGCCCCTGACAGCGGCGGCCGTAGTGCTCGATCACCTTGCCATCCTCGTCGGTCTTGCCCCAGAAGGTGTTGGCAAAGCCGCAGGCGGGGCAGGGCACCTGCACCGGCTCGGTACCGGCGTGGGGTCTGGGCTCCCCCACTTCGGGGGCGAACAGGTTGAAGTTGTTGCCGGCGTAGTCGAGCACCAGACAATCCTCCTTGCCCGGCGAGAGGCGCAGGCCCCGCCCCACGATCTGCTGGTAGAGCGACACCGATTCTGTGGGTCTGAGCATCACGATGAGATCCACGTGGGGGGCATCGAAGCCGGTGGTGAGCACCGCCACGTTGACCAGAAACTTGAGCTCGCGCGCCTTGAAGGCGTTGATGAGGGCGTCGCGCTCCGGCCCCGGGGTTTCGCCGGTGATGAGGGCGGCCTGCTGGCCTCTGGCGCCCAGCAGGCCGTGAATTTCGCGGGCATGCTCGACGGTGGCGGCGAAGATCATCACCCCCTGCCGGTCGGCCGCATACTCCAGCACCTGGCTCAGGATATGGGGGGTGACCCGCTGCTGACGCTTGAGCTCGCCGTTGAGATCCGCCTCGCTGAACAGGCCGTTCTCCCGCGCCACCAGCTTGCTGAAGTCGTAGTGAACGATGGGGGCATCCACCATGCGCGGCTGCGTCAGATAACCATTTTTGACCATGAAGCGCAGCGGCAGCTCGAACACGCAGTCGCCGAACAGTCGCTCGCCGTGGCTCTTGACCATGCCGTGGTAGTGGCGCCGGTAGATCCAGCCCAGCCCCAGCCGATAGGGGGTGGCGGTGAGACCGAGGATCTTGAGGGCCGGATTGGCGGCCTTGAGGTGCTCAATCACCTGATGGTATTGGCTGTCGTCATCGAGCGAGATCCGGTGACACTCGTCGATGATGAGCAGCGAAAACGCCCCGTCGAAGGCAGCCAGATTGCGCGCTACCGATTGCACCGAGCCAAACACCACCTGGGCGCTCGCCTCCTTGCGAGCGAGCCCAGCGGCGAAGATGTCGGCCTTGAGCCCCCACGCCTCGTACTTGGCGTGGTTCTGCTCCACCAACTCCTTGACGTGGGCCAGCACCAGCACCCGACCGCGCGCCTTGCGGGCCAGCTCGGCGATCACCAGACTCTTGCCGGCCCCGGTGGGCAGCACCACCACGGCGGGATCCGGGTGCTGACGAAAGTGGCTGATCACGGCGTTGACGGCGTCGGTCTGATAGGGTCTGAGGACGAACATGCAGGCTTGGGGGTATCGATATGGGGTGGTGCAGGATGGCGCCATTATAGGGATCTTGGCGCCAAAAAACAGCGGGCCGGCATGGTGCCGGCCCGCTGGCGATGACGTCTTCGCTTAGTGGAAGGGGAAGACGTAGTTCATCCAGCTGGCCATGCGCAGCAGCACCTTGCGCATCACCGAGACATGGTGGAAGTGCTTGGTGTAGATGGCGGCTTGGCCGCTGGCCCCGGCGATCACCTGATACTTGGCCCACTCGGGGTCGGTGATGGAGATGAGCACCGGCAGGCGGCCCGGCCGCACGGCACTGGTCTGATCCAGCAGGCCGGCGTTGGCCTGCACATTGCCTGCGGCGATGGCCGGGATCACGGCGGTCACCTGGCCCTGGAAGATCTTGCCGGGGATGCCGTCGATCACCACCTCGGCCTCATCGCCCACCGCCAGGCGCTGCATGCTGTTCTGCCAGAACCAGCCTACATAGGCGTTCTCATCCTCGTGAATGAAGGTCATCACCGGGCGATACATGTAGGGGGTGGCTATCATGCCGGGGCGCAGGGCCAGCTGCACCACGTGACCGTTGCTCGGGGCATAGACCACGGTCTGCGCGACCTGATATTTGGCCTCGTCAAGCTGGGCCTGCAGATCTTCCAGCGTGGCCTGTTGCTGCTCAAGCTGGGCCACGATGTCGTCCACGTTGGCCTGGGTGACGTCGAGGTCGCGCTGCTTGCCGACGCCGCGACGCATCAGATCGCTGGCGCGATCCCGGTCGAGCTTGGCGGAGCGCAATCTGGCCTCGATGGACTTGAGGTGGTTGCGGTTGGATTCAACCCGCGCCGTCAGGCTGTCTGCCTTCAGCTGGAAGGGGGCGGCATCCAGGCGAAACAGCACGTCGCCCTTCTTCACCGGCTGGTTGGCCTGTACCGGCACTTCGATGACCCGGCCCTTGACCAGCGGCACGATCGGGGTGGAGACATAGTAGTTGCGCGCCATCTCGGAGTAGGGATGGTTGTAGTTCATCAGCATGATCAGGGTGCCGATGATCAGCACGCCGCCCAGTACGGCGGTGGGCACGGTCCACTTGTTGAGCGGGATACGGAAGATTTTGAAGATGGCCACGCAGATGGCCGTGTAGGTCAGGATCAGTAGCAGGTCCATGATTTATCCCTGTTGCTCGGTCTGTTCGATGGTATTGAGGCGGGCCTTGAGGTCGGCCAGCTCCTGTTTGAGCTGCTGGATATCATCTTCATCCTGCTGCAGCCGCTGATTGAACCCCCAGCCCCGCTCGGGACGATAGAGGGTGGCCCAGATCCAGAGGAAGGGCCACAGCACGTGCAGGGTGAACAGACTGACCCAGCCGGCCACGTGAATGGCGTCCTGATGGGGGTGTTGACGATGTTTGGCTATTTCATAGGGAATGTCGTGAATGACGATGACCCCGTAAAAAATGACCAAACCCACAAAAAAAAGCAGACCAAGAGCAAAATAATCGAGTGCCATTTACGCCTCCGCTGGCTTGACGCACCGCATTGTCATTGGGATCAGGGCTCTGCAAGGCAGTCAGCCACCTGATTTCCCTCCTGTCGGGCCCGAAATCTTAAGTTGTTTTGTTGTACTGAAGCTTAAGTGGTTTCCAAGTTGTCAAAACAGACGCTGATATTGTTGGGGGCAAGTCCGTAAAGTCGTATCCATGACAAGGACTTACGCTGGGAGTATGGCATTGCTGAAGGGAAATGTTCAGCAAAAAAAGGAGCCCTGACGGCTCCTTTTTTGACATGGTTGGCGTGGATCAACTTTCGCTGGGCTTGTTGATCAGCGCGGGCCTGAATTTCACCAGGAAGGCCACCGTGACGATCAGGGTGCTGGCCAGCCCAATCATGGTGGAGATGCCCATCTCCAGCCCGAACCCGATGGGGGCGTTGGCCAGGTAGGTGAACACCACGGCGGTCATGAACATGGCGGGAATGGTGCAGACCCAGTGCAGCTTGCCCTCTTTGGCGAGGTAGGCCGCCGCCGCCCACAGCATCATCACCGCGGTGGTCTGGTTGGCCCAGCCGAAGTATCGCCAGATCACCCCGAATTCGGCCTTGGAGATGATGAAACCGAGGATGAACATGGGGATGGCGATCAGCAGTCGCTTGGCCATGGGCTTCTGGGTCAGTTTCAGGAAGTCCGCGACGATGAGGCGGGCACTGCGAAACGCGGTGTCGCCGGAGGTGATGGGCAGGATCACCACGCCGAGGATGGCGAGGATGCCGCCGACGGTGCCGAGCAGGCTGGTGGAGACCTCGTGCACCACGGCAGAGGGGCCGCCGCTGGCCAGGGTGGCGTTGAGCGCCTCGGTGCTGTCGTAGAAGGAGAGACCCAGGGTGCACCAGATGAGGGCGATGATCCCTTCACCAATCATGGCGCCGTAGAAGATGAAGCGGCCGGAGCTCTCGTTTTGCATGCAGCGCGCCATCAGCGGTGACTGGGTGGCGTGGAAGCCCGACACGGCGCCGCAGGCGATGGTGATGAAGAGCAGCGGCCAGAGCGGCAGCTCGGTCGGGTGCAGGTTGGAGAAATCCATCCCGGTGTTGTAGAAGCCTTTGCCGGAGACGATGAGGCCGATGATGAGGCCGACCGACATGAACACCAGCAGGGCGCCGAAGATGGGGTAGAAACGGCCGATGATCTTGTCGATGGGGACTATGGTCGCCAGGATGTAGTAGGCGAAGATGGCCACAATCCAGTAGACCAGATCGGTGGAGGTGAGGTTGGCCAGAAGGCCAGCCGGGCTCAGCACGAACACCACGCCCACCAGCATCAACAGCACCACGGCGAACAGGTTCATGAAGTGCTTGGCGGTGGTGCCGAGGTGTTCACCGACCACGGTCGGCACCGAGGCGCCCTTGGCGCGTACCGACAGCATGCCGGAGAAGTAGTCGTGTACCGCACCGGCGAAGATGCAGCCGAACACGATCCAGAGCATGGCGACCGGACCGTAGAGGGCGCCCAGGATGGGGCCGAAGATGGGGCCGACGCCGGCGATGTTGAGCAGCTGAACCAGATAGACCTTCTTGTCCGACATGGGGACATAGTCCACCCCGTCCGCCATGGTGATGGCGGGGGTTTTCAGCTCCGGCTTGGGGCCGAATATCCGTTCGATGAATTTGCCGTATACGAAATAGCCGGCCACAAGTAAGCCGACACAGAGGAAGAACCAGATCATTGCTACGCTCCTGCTTTGTTATTGTTGGGTGTGCGCGGCCAGTGTAGGGGCTTGCTCTGTTAACGGCAGGTAAAACGGCATGAGCGGTCATATGGCGGACCGAACGGTCGGCGCTCGTGATCCGGCTCACATCGCGGGGCTTACTCCAGCCCCAGCATCTCCTTCAACTCTTTCAGGTAACGGCGGCTGACCGGCACCCGGGCGCCGCTCGGCGTCACTATCTCCGCCAGCTGGTTCTCCAGCAGCCGGATCTCGAAGATGGCGGCCGGGGCCACCAGGTACTGGCGGTGGCAGCGCAGCAGCGGGGTCTTCTCCTCCAGAGATTTGAGGGTGAGCTGGGTGTGGAACAGCTCGCCCTGGCTCGCCACGTGCACCCCGCCGAGATCGGAGAAGGCGTACTCCACCTGCTCGATGGGCAGCAGCCGTACCCGGTTGTGCAGGTAGCCCGGGATGTGGCGAATGGCGGGGGCGAGCGCCGTCATGGGCTGGGGGGTTAGATCTTGCCTGAGCCGCGCCAGCGTCTTGGCGAGGCGGGCCGGCTCCACCGGTTTGAGCAGGTAGTCGAAGGCGTTCTCCTCGAATGCCTGGATGGCGTATTCGTCAAAGGCGGTGACGAAGACGATGCGGGGCAGGGGATCGAGCATGGCCACCAGCTCCATGCCGCTGAGTTTGGGCATCTGGATATCGAGAAACACCACGTCGGGTTTGAGCCGCTGAATAAGCGGCAGCGCCTCGATGGCATTGGCGGCCGCCCCCAGCAGTTCGATATCGGGCTCGGCGGCCAGGTGCTGCATCAGCTCCTCGCGGGCGTAAAGCTCGTCATCGACGATGAGGGTGCGGATCATGGGGTTCTCCTGCGTGGCTGGGGTAGTGAGTGAAGATGGTGTGGGACGGCGGCCGGATCATGGCAATTCCCTTGGCAGGGTGACGGAGACCCGGGTCCAGCAGTCGGGCTCGCAACTGACGCTCAGGCCATAGCGGTTGCCGAAGGCGCTCTTGAGGCGCCGGTCCACCAAGGTCATGCCGAGCCCGTCGCCGGCCGGTTTCTCCTGCCAGGTGCCGGCATTGTCCTCCACGTGGATGGTGACCCGCTCTGCCGTCTGCTCGGTGTAGAGGCGAATGTGCCCCTGCTCCAGCAGGGTGGAGATGCCGTGCTTGATGGAGTTCTCGATGAGGGGCTGCAGGGTGAAGCTCGGTAGCTTGAGGTCGGCGAGGGTCGGCGGGATCTCGTTTTGCACCGTCAGCCGGTCGCCAAAGCGGGCCAGCTCGATCTCCAGATAGGATTGGCAGTGCTCCTGCTCCTCCTGCAGAGTGGCCAGGCCGCTCTGGCGCTTGAGGTTCTTGCGAAAGAACAGGGAGAGGTGCAGCAGCAGTTGGCGCGCCCGCTCCGGTTCGCGCCGGGTGATGGCGCTGATGGTGTTGAGGGTGTTGAACAGAAAGTGGGGATTGATCTGGGCCTGCACCAGCTTGAGCTCGGATTGCACCAGCAGTCGCTGCTGCTGCTCCAGCCGGCCGGTCAGCAACTGCTGGGAGAGCAGGTTGGCAATCCCTTCCCCCAGGGTGTGGTTGATCTTGAGGAACAGCCGCTTCTTGGGCTCATAGAGCTTGATGGTACCGATCACCCCCTCGTCGCCGTGCAGCGGGATCACCAGCACCGAGCCGAGCTGGCACTGGGGCGAGATGCTGCAGCGGTAGGGCTGGCTGTTGCCGTCGGCAAACAGCACCTTGTTGCGGGCGATAGCCTGCATGGTGATGGCCGAGGTAATGGGGGTACCAGGTTGATGGTGATCCTCGCCGATGCCGATGAAGGCGAGGATCTTGTCGGTATCCGTGATGGCGACGGCGCCCACCCCGGTCTCCTCCTGGATGATGCGGGCAATCTTGTGGCTGGCCTCGGGGGTGAAGCCCTGATTCATGATGCCGACGGTGCGGTTGGCGATATTGAGCGCCTTGGCGGAGAAGACCCGGGAGAACTTCTCGTACATCTGCTGCTGATCGCGGATCATGCTGATGAAGAGTGCGGCGCCGCAGGAGTTGGCCAGGATCATCGGGGTGGCGATGGTGCGCACCAGCAGCAGGGATTTATCGAATGGCGTGGCCACCAGCAGGATGATCACCATCTGCATGATCTCGGCGTAGAGGGTGGTGAAGAAGGCGATGCGCGGCTCGAACAGGGCGTCCATCTTACCCGCCCGCATCAGCCGCCAGTGCACCAGCCCGCCCAGCAGCCCCTCGCAGGTGGTGGAGATGGCGCAGGCGAGATCGGTGAAGCCACCCAGGGTATAGCGGTGCAGGCCGCCGGTCAGCCCCACCAGAAAGCCTACCAGCGGGCCCCCCAGCAGCCCGCCCAGCACGGCGCCGACGGCGCGGGTATTGGCGATGGCGTCGTCGATGTCCAGCCCCACGTAGGTGCCGAGAATGCAGAAGCAGGAGAAGGTAATGTAGATGAGCACCTTGTGAGGCAGCCTGACCGAGTAGTTGGCCAGCGGACGCAGCAGCGGACTCTTGGAAAAGAGGTAGGCGATGACCAGGCTGACGCTCATCTGTTGAAGCAGGGAGAGGACCAACTGCATAAAAAACGTTCCTCAGAGTCCGTGCCGAAAAAAGCGGCAACCTTGAATAAATGTGATCAGGATCTTGTTCTGCGGGGCGCCAGGGCGGGATTGCGGCCGCAGTGTGCCAGAAACGTGAAATAAAACCATATTAAATCAGCATGTTAAATTGATATTTGTGTAATCGCCCAAGGGTTGATATTGCTGGATGGAGCATGAATGTATCCGCTGGATACGCCACACGGAGGTGGCATGCTCCGCCCGGCCCCTTGGCTGGGCGTTTTTTATCCATGGTGGATGGCGAACAATTTTGCGGGCAATCGAGTGATTATTCAGGTTTGTCCAATGAGTTATCCCCAGCTTCTGGGGATAACTCAGAAGGCAAAATAGTAACAGAAGCGTCGGGTCAGGTTGAAAAACAGCCGTTGCCCCTCATCCAGCTCTTCCTGCTTGATAAATGATTTGATAGTGCGCTCATCTTCCCGCAGGTCGATCATCGCCACCCCTTCCGGCCGCTGTGCCTTGAGGTAGGGCAGCACCTTGGGCTTGAGCGGCATGGTGGGCTCGGTGGAGAGCACCAGCGCCACCGAGTCGTCGGAGAGCATCACCAGCGAACCGGGCGGATAGACCCCCAGCACCTTGATCAGCAGTTTGACCAGATCCTGGTCGAATTTCTTCTGCGACAGCTTGTAGAGCTGGCTGATGGCCTGGCTCGGCGCCGCCGGCGTGGCGCTGTTGCGCGGGTGCAGCAGCTCGTCATAGTAATCCACCAGCCCGATGATCCGCGCCAGCGGCGGGATCTCGCCCCCCTTGATGCCGAGCGGAAAGCCGCTGCCGTCGAGGCGCTCATGATGCAGATGGGCCACCTGGCGGATCTTGGGCTCGAAGGCCTGCAGCTGGGTCAGCATCTCCAGCCCGTACTGGGGGTGCATGTTGAGGAAGTTTTGCTCCGACTTGTTGAGCTCCCCCCGTTTCTGGGTGATCTGGGTCGGGATCTTCAGCTCGCCAATGTCGTGCACCAGGCCGGCCAGCCCGGTCTCTTCGATTTCAATGGGGTTCATGCCGAGCTCGCGGGCCATCAACATGGCGATGAAGGCCACGTTCAGGCTGTGCTGCAGCAGGATGTCGGTATGCGGGCTGCGAATGAGGTGCAGACCGAGCGGACCTTCGTGGGCACTGATGCGGGCGGCGGCGTTGCGTACTATCTGCGCCGTGTTGGCGAGCCCTTCGTCCGGCTTGAGGTTGAGTGCCCCCAGTGCATCGCGCAGCTCGGACATGGATTGGCCGAAGGCCTTGTCGGCGGCGCGCAGGGAACGGCGAAAGGCTTTCTCATCAAACGGGGCAGGGCCGCTCTCCACCAGCTCTTCGATGATCGACAGGTCAGGCCCGGCGGAAGGAATGTCACCGCGCAAGATGGGTTCGATAGGCAGGTCGCTCTTGTCGGGATCCACCATCAGCAGGCTGAGATCGAGATGGCGAATGATGTCGAGTTGCTGCTGATCCTTGATCTTGAATGCATTGAACATAAAAGGGTGGTTGGTCCATCCCGTGGGGAGATGGATGTAGTGGCCTACCCGCAACTGCTCGATGGAGGCTTGTATCAGCGCCATACGCTAGCTCGCATTTCATGAATGCCTATGAACAAGCTAGCAAAATTAAGCAGATAGACAAACAAAAAAGCCCGCGCATGTGCGCGGGCTCTCGAGTCGGTTCAGCTTATCAGGCTTTGGACTTCTTCTTGCCTTCAACCTTGGCTTCAACCTTGGCCGCTACCTGAGCGTCTTCGGTGAAGGGACGGCCGTAGTAGGTGTCCAGCAGGATGGCTTTCAGCTCGCTGATCAGCGGGTAGCGCGGGTTGGCGCCGGTGCACTGGTCATCGAAGGCTTCCACGGCTAGTTGGTCAACCTTGGCCAGGAAGTCAGCTTCAGACACGCCGGCTTCACGGATGGAGGCCGGGATGCCCAGGGTGGCTTTCAGCTCGTCCAGCCATACCAGCAGCTTCTCGATCTTGGCGGCGGTACGGTCACCGGCGGCAGTCAGACCCAGGTGGTCGGCCACTTCGGCGTAGCGACGGCGAGCCTGCGGACGGTCGTACTGGGAGAACGCAGTCTGCTTGGTCGGGTTGTCGTTGGCGTTGTAGCGGATCACGTTGCTGATCAGCAGGGCGTTGGCCAGACCGTGCGGAATGTGGAACTCAGCACCCAGTTTGTGGGCCATGGAGTGGCACACACCCAGGAAGGCGTTGGCGAACGCGATACCGGCGATGGTGGCAGCGTTGTGCACTTTCTCGCGAGCAACCGGGTCGTTGGCACCGTTCTGGTAGCTGGACGGCAGGTACTCTTTGAGCAGTTTCAGGGCTTGCAGCGCCTGACCGTCGGAGTACTCGTTGGCCAGTACGGAAACGTAGGCTTCCATGGCGTGAGTCACGGCATCGATACCGCCGAAGGCACACAGGGATTTGGGCATGCCCATGACCAGGTTGGCGTCGACGATGGCCATGTTCGGGGTCAGCTCGTAGTCGGCCAGCGGGTATTTCATGCCAGTGGCGTCGTCGGTCACGACCGCAAACGGGGTCACTTCAGAACCGGTACCGGAAGTGGTGGTGATACAGACCAGTTCGGCCTTCACGCCCATTTTCGGGAACTTGTAGATACGCTTGCGGATGTCCATGAAGCGCATGGCCAGATCTTCGAACGCGGTTTCCGGGTGCTCGTACATCACCCACATGATCTTGGCCGCATCCATCGGTGAACCACCGCCCAGCGCGACGATCACGTCCGGCTTGAAGGAGTGGGCCATCTCGGCGCCTTTGCGAACCACAGACAGGGTCGGGTCGGCTTCTACTTCGTAGAACACTTCCACTTCCATCTTCAGGCCCTTGAGCAGACGAACCACTTCGTCGGCGTAGCCGTTGTTGAACAGGAAGCGGTCGGTCACGACCAGTGCGCGCTTTTTACCTTCCAGGTCGCCCAGGGCGATCGGCAGGGAACCACGACGGAAGTAGATGGATTTCGGAAGTTTGTGCCACAGCATATTTTCTGCCCGTTTTGCGACTGTCTTCTTGTTGATCAGGTGCTTGGGACCCACGTTTTCGGAGATGGAGTTACCACCCCAGGAACCGCAACCCAGCGTCAAGGACGGTGCGATGGCAAAGTTGTACAGGTCACCGATACCACCCTGGGTGGTCGGGGTGTTGATCAGGATACGGGCGGTCTTCATCTTGTCGCCGAAGTACTTGATGCGGTCGGCGTTGCGGTCCTGGTCGGTGTACAGACCGGAGGTGTGGCCGATACCGCCCAGGTTGACCATGGTGCAGGCCATTTCGACGGCTTCTTCGAAGTTCTTGGCACGGAACATACCCAGGGTCGGGGAGAGCTTCTCGTGAGCGAACTCTTCCTCTTCACACACTTCCAGACCTTCACCGATGAGGATCTTGGTGGTGGGGGGCACGGTCACGCCGGACATTTCGGCGATCTTGGTGGCAGGCTGGCCCACGATGTTGGCGTTCATGGCACCGTTGATCAGGATGACCTTGCGGACCTTGTCAGCTTCTTCCTTGGTCAGCACATAACCGTTGTGAGTCGCGAAACGCTCTTTCACCTGGTCATAGATGGAGTCAACGACGATGACGGCTTGCTCGGAGGCACAGACCACGCCGTTGTCGAAGGTTTTGGACATCAGGATGGAGGCGACGGCGCGCTTCACATCGGCAGTTTCGTCGATGACAACAGGCACGTTACCGGCACCTACACCGATGGCAGGTTTGCCAGAGGAGTAAGCGGCTTTCACCATGCCCGGGCCACCGGTGGCCAGGATCAGGTTGATGTCGTTGTGCTTCATCAGGGCGTTGGAGAGTTCAACGGTCGGTTGATCGATCCAGCCGATGATGTCTTTCGGCGCACCGGCGGCAATGGCTGCATCCAGTACCAGCTTGGCAGCGGTATTGGTGGAGTTCTTGGCACGGGGGTGCGGGGAGAAGATGATGGCGTTGCGGGTCTTCAGGGAGATCAGTGATTTGAAGATCGCAGTGGAGGTCGGGTTGGTGGTCGGCACGATACCACAGATGATACCTACCGGCTCGGCGATGGTGATGGTACCCATCTCGTCATCTTCACTGAGGATGCCGCAGGTCTTCTCTTCTTTGTACTTGTTGTAGATGTATTCGGAGGCGAAGTGGTTCTTGATAACCTTGTCTTCGATGATACCCATACCGGACTCTTCCACGGCCATCTGGGCCAGGGGGATACGGGCATTGCTGGCGGCCAGGGCGGCGGCACGGAAGATCTTGTCTACCTGCTCTTGCGAGAAGCTGGCGAATTCACGCTGTGCTTCTTTGACGCGGGCGACCAGTGCATCCAGTTCAGCCATATTGGTTACTGCCATGTTTATCTCCTGATGATTTGAAAACTGTTTAGTAAGACGTTGGCAATGCCCGGCAATTATAGATGCCCTGTCAAGAACAGAATCACCACAACGGGGTATTTACATGCCTTACTAAATCGCTTTCTGAGTCGATTATAGAGCGGGGCTGACTCAGAAAAACTTGATCTGGATCATGTGTAACAAAAGAACAAAAGAAATTTTGTTTCACAATACATGTTTGCCAGATGTTGCGCAGTTGTTGAGTGGGCCAGAAGCGGGATGAATGGGGCGTGAACAGGGGCTCACGCACCATTTTTCAAGCAGTTAGCACGATTACGTCCCAGTGTCCCCGGTGCGGACCCTGGGGCAGTATGGGGGCGGCATTGTGATAGAAACGGCGATCATCCAGGATCAGATACTCGCCAGCGTTTAATTGTTGTTGAAAAAATGGTTGTTCTTTTAATCCATGATAGAGCTGCAAGGCGCCGCCGCTGACCCCGTCACTGCCACAAAAGAACACCCCGATGAAATCAAAGCCGTCCTGATGCACGCCTTCCGGGGCGGGCGGCACGCTTTCACCTTCGCCGGTGACTATGCGCATCTGGTGAATGCCGATGGCCTGGCCATCCGCCAGCCGGGTGTGGCGGGCAAAGCGGGTCAGCATCAGCTGGAAGGTGGGGTGGGCGACGAAGGCGGGATCCAGCTCGGCATAGGTTCTGGGCACGTCCCCCAGGAACTTGTTGATGGCGGCCGCCTGGAAGAAGACGCCGTTGTCGAGGGGATAAAAGCGGCTGCCCTCTTTTTCAACCCGGCCGTAACGGCGTTCGCGAAAGCGGCCCTGGATATAGGGATCAACCGGCAGCCGGTCGAAGAAGCCCTGCAGCGGGTCGACACTGCCTGCGGGCAGTGAATCCAGATGCCATTGCAACTTGATGTCCGTATCAATCATTACAAAATCCTTTTTTACGAAGATGAAATGTTGCGCCAAAACTCCGTGGCCGCATAAAACTCGAAGTGATTTTATCAGAGTGTTAAATGGCGACAATCTTTATTAACAACTCGATATGTTGAATTTCGTCGTGACATTAGAGGAACTAACTGAAAAGCCACGGAAAGGGTGAGATTATTTGATTGGTGAAGGTTTCGGCCATGGTGTAAATTTACGCACGGTTTATCGGGGTGGCCCGCAGGGCCTCGTTCTACTTCTGGATGGCGCCTATGGCAGCAATTGACGTCTCTTTATATCTGAAGTTTTTCATCGGTTTGTTCGCGATCATCAACCCGCTCGGCCTGTTGCCGGTGTTTGTCAGCCTGACCAGCCATCAAACGCCGGAAGAGCGGATGAAGACCAACACCACCGCCAACATTGCGGTGATGATCATCCTGCTGGTCTCCATGTACATGGGGCAGCTGATCCTCGATGGTTTCGGCATCTCGCTGGCGTCGTTTCGCATTGCCGGCGGCTCGCTCATCACCCTGATCGCCTGGTCTATGCTGCAGGGCAAGCTGGGGGAGGTGAAGCACAACAAGCAGGAGAAAGGGGAGCTCGCCGCGCGGGAATCTGTCGCTGTGGTGCCGCTGGCGCTGCCGCTGATGGCCGGCCCCGGCGCCATCTCTTCCTCTATTGTCTATGCCAGCCAGAGCACCTGGTCCCAGATGCTGGGGATGTCGGTGGTGGTGATGGTGTTTGCCTTCTGCTCCTGGCTCATCTTCCGCGCCGCCCCCCTGCTGTTCAAGGTGATGGGCAACACCGGCATCAACGTGGTCACCCGGATCATGGGTCTCATCATGATGTCGCTTGGCATCGAGATCATGGTGGCGGGGATCAAGGGGGTCTTCCCCGGATTGATGTGATTCAGGTCTGTTTTGTTGGAGCCGGTCCTCGTGACCGGCTTTTTATTGTTTCTTTTTTGTTGGTCATTTCCTAGAATCGAGCGGGTTTGTATAAAAAACGTCCATCACGCGATATTTAAATTCTGAATAATTGGTTAAAAGCTGCTTTTTTGACCATAAAGTCCAGTCCTGCCTGACAATATCTATTGCATTATCAGAAATGTCAGGGAATTATGCTGGCAGCGGGGTACTTATCCCGTTGATGGAAAATTGCATGGAATGTTCTTGTGGAGTATGGAAATGACTCATAAAAAAACAATGATTAATACCCTCTTGGTGGCAGCACTGTTCGGCGGTGTCAACGCGGCACAAGCCGCCGATGTTCCCGCAGGTACCAAACTGGCTGATGTTCAGCAGCTGGTAAAAGGCAATGGCTCCGAGCCTGCCACTCTCGACCCGCACAAAACCGAAGGAACGGTTGAATCCAATATTCTGCGTGACCTGTTCGAAGGTCTCGTTGCCTCCGGCCCCAAAGGGGAAGTGCTTCCCGCCATGGCCGAGTCCTGGGAAACCAAGGACAACAAACACTTCGTGTTCCACCTGCGCAAAGATGCCAAGTGGTCCAACGGGGATCCCGTGACAGCCCACGATTTCGAGTTCGCCTTCAAGCGGGCCGTGGATCCCAAGACGGCGTCTCCCTACTCCTGGTATCTGGAGATCCCGACCATCGTCAATGCCAGCGAGATCATCGCCGGCAAGAAAGCGGCCGACACCCTGGGCGTGAAGGCAGTGGACGACTACACCTTCGAGGTACAGCTGGAGAAGGCGGTGCCTTACTTCGTCAGCATGCTCTCCCACACCACCACCTACCCGGTGCCGAAGAAGGTGATCGAGAAGTTCGGTGACAAGTGGACCCAGCCCGGCAACATGGTATCCAACGGTGCCTATGTGCTGAAGGATTGGGTGGTCAACGAGCGCGTCGACGTCGAGCGCAACCCGAACTACTGGAACAACGCCAAGACCGTCATCAACAAGGTGACCTATCTGCCGATCCAGTCCACCAACGCCGAGCTGAACCGCTATCTGGCCGGCGAAGTGGATCTTACCTACAACATGCCCATCGAGCGCTTCAAGCAGATGAAGAAAGAGCTGCCGAACGAGGTGAAGGTGAGCGGCTATGTGGGTACCTACTACTACCAGTACAACTTCAAGCACAAGCCGTTTGATGACGTGCGGGTGCGTACCGCCCTCTCTTATGCCATCGACCGCAACGTGATCGCCGACAAGGTGATGGGCAAGGGGGAAACTCCGGGCTACACCCTGGTGCCTGATTTCGTGGACGGCTTCAAGCCGGTGGCGCCGGCCTGGTCCAAGCTGACCCAGGCAGAGCGCGATGCCAAGGCGAAAGAGCTGCTGACCGAAGCCGGTTTCGGCCCGGGCAAACCGCTCAAGTTCGAGCTGCTCTACAACACCGACGACAACCACAAGAAAGTGGCGGTTGCCGTGGCTTCCATGTGGAAGAAGCTGGGCGTGCAGGTGAGCCTGGTCAACCAGGAGTGGAAAACCTACCTGGAAACCAAGAAGCAGGGTCAGTTTGATGTGGGCCGTGCCGGCTGGATCGCCGACTACAACGAAGCCTCTTCCATGCTGGATCTGATGCAGACCACGCACGGCAACAACGACGGCAAATACTCCAACCCGGCGTTTGACAAGCTGATGAACGAGTCGCGCAATCAGGTGGATGCCGATGCCCGCAACAAGCTCTATGTGCAGGCTGAAGAGATCCTGGCCAAGGACATGCCGATCGCTCCCATCTATCAGTACGTGACCTCCCGCATGGTCAAGTCCTACGTGGGCGGCTACCCGGCCAACCCGCTGGACAACCTCTACAGCAAAGACATGTACATCATTGCTCACTGAGTAAAGTAACACGTCGCATAACAAAGCAGGCCCGCCGGATGGCGGGCCTTTATTACAACCGCGACCCTTTGGAAGCAGTACAGGACAGGAATTGTCTATGTTGAAATTCATTTTTAAACGTCTACTGGAAGCGATCCCGACTCTGCTGGTCTTGATCACCGTCTCCTTCTTCATGATGCGTTTCGCGCCGGGCAACCCCTTCACCAGCGAACGCTCCCTGCCGCCGGAAGTACTGGCCAACATCGAAGCCAAATATGGCCTCGACAAGCCCATCGGCGTGCAATACCTCACCTATCTGGGCAATCTGGTGCAGGGCGACCTCGGTCCCTCCTTTAAATACAAGGACTTCACCGTCAACGATCTGGTGAGCCAGGCACTGCCGGTATCGGCCAAGATTGGCTCTTTCGCCTTTCTGTTCGCGGTGACACTGGGGGTCACCTTCGGCACCATTGCCGCCTTGAAACAGAATACCGTCATCGACTACCTGTTGATGTCGTCGGCCATGGCCGGGGTGGTGATCCCGGGCTTTGTGCTGGCTCCCTTGCTGGTGTTGCTGTTCAGTATTCATCTCGGCTGGTTCCCGGCCGGTGGCTGGCAGGGCGGCGGGGTGCAATTCATGGTGCTGCCGGTGTTCGGTATGATGATGTACTACATCTCCGCCATCTCGCGGATCATGCGGGGCAGCATGATCGAGACCATGAACTCCAACTTCATCCGCACCGCCCGCGCCAAGGGCCTGCCGCTGCGTCACATCATCCTCAAGCACGCGCTGCGTCCGGCCATGCTGCCGGTGGTCTCCTATCTGGGACCGGCGTTCGTGGGCATCATCACGGGTTCCGTGGTGATCGAGACCATCTTCGGCCTGCCGGGGATTGGCCAGCTGTTCGTCAACGGTGCCCTCAACCGTGATTACTCCATGGTGCTCGGTCTGACCATTCTGGTCGGCGCCCTCACCATCACCTTTAACGCCGTGGTCGATATTCTCTATGCCTTTATCGATCCCAAGATCCGTTACTAAGTCGGGAGTACATCATGGTTGTCACAACTGAAAAACGCGAAGCCGTCGAGGCGTTCGCCCAGCAAGTGGAAGTGGTGGAAGGACGCTCCCTGTGGAAGGATGCCCGTCGCCGTTTCCTGCGCAACAAGGCCGCGCTCACCAGCCTCATCATCCTGACCATCATCGGTCTGGCGGTGATCGTGGGGCCACATCTGTCCCAATACACCTTCGACGATCCTGACTGGGGCGCCATGCAGGCGGCTCCGGACATGGAAACCGGCCACTGGTTCGGCACCGACAGCCTGGGGCGCGATCTGTTCGTGCGCACCCTGCTCGGCGGGCGCATCTCGCTGATGGTCGGCATCATGGGGGCCATGGTGGCCGTCATCATCGGCACCCTCTACGGCGCGGCCTCCGGCTTCATCGGAGGTCGGGTCGACAGCCTGATGATGCGGGTGCTTGAGATCCTCAACGCCTTCCCCTTCATGTTCTTCGTGATCATGCTGGTGACCTTCTTCGGCCGCAACCTGGCGCTCATCTTCATCGCCATCGGCGCGGTGAGCTGGCTCGACATGGCGCGGATCGTGCGAGGCCAGACCCTGAGCCTCAAGAGCAAGGAGTTCATCGAGGCGGCTCACGTATGCGGCGTCTCCAAGTGGAAGATCATCACCCGTCACATCGTGCCGAACGTGCTCGGTATCGTGGCGGTCTACGCCACCCTGCTGGTGCCGGGCATGATCATGTTCGAATCCTTCCTGAGCTTCCTGGGGCTGGGCGTACAAGAGCCCATGACCAGCTGGGGTGCTCTGCTGGATGAAGGCTCCAAGTCGATGGAAGTGGCCATCTGGCAACTCCTGTTCCCCGCCGGTTTCATGGTGGTGACCCTGTTTTGCTTCAACTTCCTCGGGGATGGTCTGCGTGACGCCCTCGATCCGAAGGATCGCTGAGAAAGCGGCGAAAGATCGCTGATAGAACGGCGAAGGAGCGCTGAAACAACGCGTCGAGGGGCCGCAGAGTGCGGCTCAATCGGGCGGATAGCGCATCGGATCGACAGGAAAACGTCACGAAAGATCGATAAGGAGTTTTTATGAAATTACTGGATGTAAAAGATCTGCGGGTCGAGTTCAAGACCCCGGACGGCAATGTGGTGGCGGTCAACGACCTCAACTTCTCCCTCGCTGCGGGCGAAACCCTGGGGATCGTCGGCGAGTCCGGTTCGGGCAAGTCCCAGACCGCGTTCGCCATCATGGGGCTGCTGGCCAAGAACGGTGTCATCACCGGTTCGGCCAAATTTCAGGGCGACGAGATCCTGAACCTGCCGGAGCATAAGCTCAATAAGATCCGCTCCGAGAAGATCGCCATGATCTTCCAGGACCCCATGACCTCGCTCAACCCCTACATGAAGGTGAAGGATCAGCTGATGGAAGTGCTGATGCTGCACAAGGGCGTCAGCAAGGCCGAAGCGTTCGAAGAGTCGGTGCGCATGCTGGACGCGGTCAAGATCCCGGAAGCGCGCAAGCGGATGGGGATGTATCCTCACGAATTTTCCGGTGGCATGCGCCAACGGGTGATGATCGCCATGGCGCTGTTGTGCCGGCCGCAACTGCTGATCGCCGACGAGCCGACCACCGCGCTGGACGTGACCGTACAGGCCCAGATCATGACCCTGATGAACGAGCTCAAGCGCGAGTTCAACACCGCCATCATCATGATCACCCACGACTTGGGCGTGGTGGCGGGCATTTGCGACAAGGTGCTGGTGATGTATGCCGGCCGCACCATGGAGTACGGCAAGGTCAACGATATCTTCTATCGTCCGAGCCACCCCTATACCGAGGGCTTGTTGCGCGCCATTCCCCGCCTCGACACCGAAGGGGAAGAGCTGCCCACCATCCCGGGCAATCCGCCCAACCTGCTGCGTCTGCCCACCGGCTGCCCCTTCCAGGAGCGCTGCCACCGGGTGAGCGAGATTTGCGGCAAGCAGTCACCGATCCTGACGCCGTTCAACGACGGCCGGGAGCGGGCCTGCCACTGGGTATCGGATGCCATGATCAAGGGAGTGAACTAAATGGGGACTGACAAGAAACTGCTGCTGGAAGTGTCCGACCTCAAGGTCCACTTCAGCATCAAGAGTGACAAGGCCTGGCCCTGGGCCAAACCCTCCGCCCTGAAGGCGGTGGACGGGGTGACCCTGCGCCTGTACGAAGGGGAGACCCTCGGTGTGGTGGGGGAGTCGGGCTGTGGCAAATCCACCTTTGCCCGGGCGCTGATCGGCCTGGTGCCGGCCACCGACGGCAAGGTGGTGTGGCTGGGCAACGATCTGACCAAGCTCGACCAGAAGGCGCTGCGCGAGAAGCGCAAAGAGATCCAGATGATCTTCCAGGATCCGCTGGCCTCCCTCAACCCGCGCATGACCATCGGCGACATCATCGCCGAGCCGCTCATCACCTTCTATCCCGACCTCTCCCGAGATCAGGTGAAGGAGAAGGTGCGGGCCATGATGAGCAAGGTGGGGCTCTTGCCCAACCTGGTCAACCGCTACCCCCATGAGTTCTCCGGCGGTCAGTGCCAGCGCATCGGCATCGCCCGGGCGCTGATCCTAGAGCCCAAGATGATCATCTGTGACGAGCCGGTGTCGGCGCTGGACGTCTCCATTCAGGCGCAGGTAGTCAACCTGCTCAAGGCTATCCAGAAGGAGATGGGGCTATCGCTCATCTTCATCGCCCACGACCTGTCGGTGGTCAAGCACATTTCGGATCGGGTGCTGGTGATGTATCTGGGCAATGCGGTGGAGCTGGGGACCCGCAAGGAGATCTTCGCCAACCCCTTGCACCCCTATACCAAGGCGCTGATGTCGGCCGTGCCCATTCCGGATCCGGATCTGGAGCGCAGCAAGACCATCCAGATCCTGGAGGGGGATTTGCCATCGCCGATGAACCCGCCCTCAGGCTGCGTGTTCCGTACTCGCTGCCCGGTGGCTGGTCCTGAGTGTGCCAAGACCCGGCCCCAGCTCGAGGGCAACTTCGACCATGCGGTCTCCTGCCTCAAGGCGGATCCGCTCTGAGGATGAGCAGGCAGAACTGGGCGCCCGGGTGGCGCCCTGTTTTTTTGCAGCCGGCATGAAGATGCCTCTTGGCGTTATCTTTTTCCGCTGTTACTATCCGCGCAACAAGGGGAGTAACTTCTCGCCGGTTTGTCGTCATTACGGTGCACCCATATCCTGCAGTGCACCCGGCAGCCGGGCAGTTGACGCAAGTCGGCTGTAAGTGAGACCTTGCCGAGAGGCAAGGTGTATCTGCTCCAAACGCAAACCCACGCCTCTCGGTCGTGGGTTTTGTCGTTTTTGGGAGAAGTGAACATGGGTGAATGGTGGATGTGGGCCGGTTTCTTCAGCATAGTGCTGGTCCTGTTATGGATTGATATCCGCTTTGTCGGCGGTGGCAAGGCGCACAAGGTGTCGCTCAAAGAGGCAGGTGTCTGGTCCCTCATCTGGATCAGCGTGGCGCTCTTGTTCAACCTGGCCATCTGGTTCTGGCTGGATCACAGTGCCGGGCGCGAGATTGCCAACCAGAAGGGGCTGGAGTTCCTCACCGGCTACCTCATCGAGAAGGCGCTGGCGGTGGACAACGTCTTCGTCTGGTTGATGCTGTTCGGCTACTTTGCCATTCCGGCCGAGCTGCAGCGCCGGGTGCTGCTGTACGGGGTACTGGGTGCCATCGTGATGCGCGCCGGCATGGTGTTCGCCGGCAGCTGGCTCATCGAGCAGTTCCACTGGATCCTCTACCTGTTCGGCGCCTTCCTGCTGCTGACCGGGGTCAAGATGCTGTGGGCGGCCGACAAGGAGCCGGATCTGGCCAACAACCCGCTGCTGGGCTGGATGCGCCGTCGCTTCAAGGTGACCGAGACCCTGGAGGGGGAGAAGTTCTTCGTCTGGCGTGACGGTGTGCGCTACGCCACGCCGCTGCTGCTGATCCTGGTGCTGGTGGAGGTGAGCGATCTCATCTTCGCGGTGGACAGCATCCCGGCCATCTTCGCGGTGACCACGGATCCCTTCATCGTTCTGACCTCCAACATCTTCGCCATCATGGGTCTGCGTGCCATGTACTTCCTGCTGGCCGGCGTGGCCGAGCGCTTTGCCCTGCTCAAGTACGGCCTGGCGCTGATCCTGATGTTCATCGGGGTCAAGATGCTGCTGCTGGATATCTTCAAGATCCCCACCGGCATTGCATTGGGTGTGGTTGCGCTGATCCTGCTGGCTTCCATGGGGTTGAGCCTCTGGGTGACCCGCAAGAAAACGGCATAATTGGCAAACAAGCAAAAGGGCTCCCACGGGAGCCCTTTTTTATGGCAAAGACTGGCTTAGCGCTTGATCTTCTTGGGGTTGGTGTAGCCCCAGATGGTGTACATGTCCGCCAGCAGGGCGCCGTTGTACTCCTCCAGATCCGCCTGCTTCACCTCGGCCTCACCCTGGCGGCCGAACAGCACCACCTCGTCACCGGGTTTGACTCCCTTGAGATCGGTCACGTCCACCATGATGGTGTTCATGGAGGTCTTGCCCACCACCGGTACCTTCTGGCCCTGGATCAGCACATAGGCCTTGTTGCTGAGCGCCCGGCGATAGCCATCGGAGTAGCCCAGCGGCAGGTTGGCGAGCCAGGAGTCGCGCTTGAGGGTGAAGGTGCGGTCATAACCGACGGTGTTGCCGGCCGGGTAGTGGTTGACGGAGGCAACCTGGGTCTTGAACGCCATCACCCGCTTGTACTCGGTGTAGGAGGGGATGGAGTCGCCGTACAGCAGGCCGCCCGGGCGCACCATGTCGAAGTAGGCGTCCGGCACTTCCAGAGTGGCGAAGGAGTTGGCGGCGTGGATGGTGATCTTGCTGCGATCCAGCTTGCCCGCTTCCAGCAGCCACTGGGAGTCCAGCTTGAACTGGGCCAGCCCCATCTTGACGTCCTCTTTCTCCTCCACCGGGAAGTGGGTCATGATGCCGACCGGGGTGATCCCCTTGAGCTTGAGCATGGCCAGCGCGTCTTCCTTGGAGTCAGCCAGACGCAGATCGATGCCGTTGCGGCTCATGCCGGCGGAGTTGAGCGCGATATGCACCGGGATATTGGTGTGGTGGCGCTGGGCGATGTCGGAGATGCCCTGGGCACTCACCAGGCTGCCGATGAGCTCTTCCATCTTGTAGGGCAGGGCCTGTTCCACTTCGGCCGGGGTGGCGGCACGCACCCGCATCAGGCGGCCGGTGAAGCCCTTCTCGCGGGCGACACGAGCTTCTTCATTGCTGGCGATGCCGATGCAGGGGATACCCGCTTTCACCACCGAGGGCACCAGCAGGTCGATGCCGTGGCCGTAGGCGTCGGCCTTCATGATGGCGCAGATCTTCGGCCCTTTGTCACCGAGGCGATCCTTGAGGGTCTGGATGTTGTGCTCGAAGGCGCCGAGATCGACTTCCAGCCAGGCATTGCTGGCGGTCTGCACTTCGCCGTTGCGATGATCGCTGGCCAGCGGCAGGTAAGGGGCCGCGACGGCCTGACCGGCCAGCAGGCCCAGGATCAGCGTGGCCAGCAGTGTCTTCTTGTGCATGGGGTGGTTCCTTTTTTATTGTTTGGGTTGAGGTGCATGACGGCCGCTAGGGGGCCGTTTTCACGCAGATGGGATAAAGTGTAGCCAAGGCATTGTTATTGTTATGAACTTTGACAATTTTCCAGGGCACTATTCCCGTCGGGAAGTGTAACGCAAGGTGCCGATCGTGGCACCCTCCAGGAGTCAATAGATGATGAGTCTTGAGTGTCGGGTGCCACCGCTGCTGCTGTTTGGTCTGATCGTGGCGGCCATGCTGGGATGGGAGGGCGTCGCCGAGAGTGGCATTGGCGCCGGTTGGTGGCTGGCCGCTCTGTTGCTGGCGGTGCTGGGCACTGTGTTTGGCTTGGGGGGCGTGCTGCGCTTTCGCCGCCAGGGTACCACGGTGACGCCGCTGCACCCCGAGCAGGCCAGTGCGCTGGTAACGGGCGGGCTCTATCGCTTCAGCCGCAATCCCATGTACCTGGGGCTGCTCTGCTGGACGATGGCACTGGCCTGTTATCTGGGCGGGCTGCTGGTGTGGCTCGGTCCGCTGCTGCTGTGGGGCTGGCTCAGCCGCTGGCAGATAGTGCCGGAGGAGCGGGCGCTGCGGGCCCGCTTTGGCGATGGCTATGCTGATTATTGCCGGCGGGTGAGGCGTTGGTACTGAGCCTTGTCGTGTCGCCATGAGACATAAAAAAACGGCCCGCGTCTGCGGGCCGTTTTGATGGAGGTGATGCTGGGATCACGCCTTGGCGGTATCCACCTCACCCAGAGGTTCGGTTTCACCCAGGCTGTCCTCGCTCTTGGCGACCACGCTGGCGGCGATGGCGTTGCCCAGCACGTTGGTGGCGGAGCGACCCATGTCGAGGAAGTGGTCAATGCCGAGCAGCAGCAGGATGCCCGCTTCCGGAATGTGGAACTGGTTGAGGGTGGCGGCAATCACCACCAGGGAGGCGCGCGGTACGCCGGCCATCCCCTTGGAGGTGACCATCAGCAGCAGCAGCATGGTGATTTGCTGGGCCATGGAGAGCTCGATGCCGTAGGCCTGGGCGATGAACATCACCGCAAAGGTGCAGTACATCATGGAGCCATCCAGGTTGAAGGAGTAGCCCATCGGCAGCACGAAGCTGGCGATGCGTTTGTCACAACCGAACTTCTCCAGACGATCCAGGGTCTTGGGGTAGGCAGCTTCGGAGCTGGCGGTGGAGAAGGCCAGCAGGATCGGCTCTCGGATCATCGCCAGCAGGGTCACGATGCGGCGGCGGATAAACAGGCTGCCCATGGCGATCAGCAGCAGCCAGAGGCAACCCAGTGCCAGGTAGAACTGCGCCATGAAGGTGCCATAGGTGGCGAGGATGCCGAGCCCTTCCTTGGCGACCATGGCGGCAATGGCGCCAAACACCGCGAACGGGGCGAAGTTCATCACGTAGCCGGTCACTTTGAGCATGATCTCGGCGGCGCTGGCCATCAGCATCACCACCGGTTTGGCGGCATCACCCAGCGCGGCGGCAGCCAGCCCGAAGAACAGGGAGAACACCACGATCTGCAGGATCTCGTTGGTGGCCATCGCCTCGATCACGCTTTTTGGAATGGCGTGGGTGACGAAATCCTTGAGGGAGATGGCGCTGGCAACCACGCCGGAGCTGGCGGTGTCGTCAGGCAGGGAGAGGGAGAGCCCCACGCCCGGTTGCATCAGGGTGACCATCACCAGACCCAGGGTCAGTGACAGCAGGGAGGCCAGCATGAACCAGCCCAGGGTCTTGGCGCCGATACGGCCCACGGTGCGGGTATCGCCCATCTTGGCGATGCCGACCACCAGGGTGGTGAACACCAGGGGGGCGATGATCATCTTGATCAGACGCAGGAAGATATCGGTCAACAGGGTGATATCGCTGGCAAAGCCGGCGGCCTGGTCAGGGGCAAACATGCGATAGCCCTGGCCAGTCAGGATACCAACCAGCATCGCGATGAGGATGGCAACCGTCAATTTATTCATTTTCATGGGGTGGGTCCCAGTTTTGATAAGTGCAGAGCGTTTCAAGCGGCAAGGGTGCCACTTCAGTCCGTTTTTGTGATCCGAGCCGTAGATTCCTGACAGCCGGTGTGCTGGCAGCATGCCTAATCCGGGGGGGTAAATCCAGCGCCTTGTGGCAGAATTTTATCTTGTCATTAGTTGTATGTGATATAGATCTTGCAATTTAGCTATATTAATCGCTGTTTATTTTAATGTTTGCAAGATAATCGGCTTTCATGGTTTGGTCGTTTTTCGCGCTGCGAGTGAGGGTGAAGATGAGCAACGCCGAGATGCGGTGCTCCACGGTGCGCTGATCCAGAAAGGGATCTGGCTCGTCGTCATCAAACCCGAACAGAGGGCGACTCGGCGTCACCCTGACCGCGTCCCGTTGCAGGGTCAATTCATTGACCTCAAGCCACTGATAACCTTCGGCTTGCGCCACTTCACCCGCCCGTTTCAGCACATACTTGCGAGCGGTTTCCCGGCTCACCAGATCGTTGCCGACAAATTCCAGCTGCCACTTGTCAGGCCCGAGCCGGGTCTGGGAGAAACCGGTCTGGCCGTTCCAGAACGATGGTTGGCTCTGATAAGGGGTGGCGCAGCCGAGCAGCAGGAGAGTGCAGAGGCCGAGCCACAGCAGACGCTGGCAAAAGGGGCGGGGAGAGGACATCTCGAACACCGGTTGGCAACACAGGGCATCACTACAGCACAAACCGATCGGCGGCACAATGCAGGCCGCGTGGTGCCATGTTGCACCAAAAAGAAAAGGCCTTGTCATCTGACAAGGCCTTTCTCGGGGAATTTGGTCGGTGTGAGAGGATTCGAACCTCCGACCCTCTACACCCCATGCAGATGCGCTACCTGGCTGCGCTACACACCGACGGAGTCAGCTCGGCTGACGGGGGCTGAGTTTATGGAGATGAACCCTGCCTGTCAACAGTGGAAATTCCACTCCGGGATCGTTCGCCTGCTTTGCGAGCAATCTGCGCTTAAAGTGCCGCCAATCGCCGAAAAACCGCTCATTGCGGGGCCGTGAGCGGCGGCAAAAAGACAGGCCGCCCGGGTGGGTGGCCTGTGATGGCGCTGTGGTGACGGCGCACATACAAGAGGGATCAGCGGGTGAAGGTGAGCCGCTTGCCCAGCACCTCGTTGGTGACCTGGCCGTTTTGCCAGGCTATTTGACCGTTGACCAGGGTCATCTCCACCGTGCTGTGGAAACGGTAGCCATTGAAGGGCGACCAGCCGCACAGATAGAGCAGGTTGCTGTCGTTGACCACGTAGGGCTTGCCCAGATCCAGCAGCACCAGGTCGGCGAAGTAACCCTCGCGGATGTAGCCGCGATCCTGCACCTGGAAGCGCTCGGCCACCGCGTGGGAGGTCTTCTTGACGATGGTCTCCAGCGAGAATACCCCGTTGTGGTAGAGCTCCAGCAGCGCCAGCAGGGAGTGCTGCACCAGCGGCACGCCGGACGGCGCCTTGAAGTAGCTGTTCTGCTTCTCTTCCCAGGTGTGGGGGGCGTGGTCGGTGGCGATGATGTCGAGCACGTCATTGCGCACCGCATCCAGCAGGGCGTGCTGGTCGGCGGCGCTCTTCACCGCCGGGTTGCACTTGATCTGGCTGCCCAGGGTGTCGTAGTCCGCCTCGTTGAAGAACAGATGGTGAACGCACACCTCGGCGGTGATGTTCTTGTCCTTGAGATCCTTCAGATCCGGGGTGGCGGTGAAGAGCGACAGCTCCTTGGCGGTGGTCAGGTGCAGCACGTGGAGCTTGGCGCCGTACTGCTTGGCCAGGGAGACCGCCAGGCTGGAAGATTTGTAGCAGGCGTCGGCGCTGCGGATGCGGCCGTGCTCGCGCATCGGCACATCCTCGCCCCACTTGGCGCGGGCTTCGTCTTCCAGCACCTTGATGGTGGGGGTGTCTTCGCAGTGGGTGACGATCATCACCGGGCTCTCGCGGAAGATGGCGGCCAGGGTCTCCTGATTGTCCACCAGCATGTTGCCGGTGGAGGCACCCATGAAGATCTTGATGCCGCAGGACTGTTTGGGATCGAGCTTCTTGATCTCTTCCAGGTTGTCGTTGGTGGCGCCGAGGTAGAAGCTGTAGTTGGCGGCGGAGGAGTTGGCGGCTATCTGGTATTTGGCTTCGAGGGCATCGAGGGTGGTGGTCTGGGGATTGACGTTGGGCATTTCCATGAAGCTGGTGGTGCCACCGGCCACGGCGGCCCGGGATTCACTGGCGATGGTCCCCTTGTGGGTCAGCCCTGGCTCCCGGAAGTGGACCTGATCATCGATCATTCCGGGGATGAGGTGACGGCCTGCGGCATCGATCACCACTGCATCGGGGGCGCTGATATCCGGGGCGATGCGGGCGATCCGTTCCCCCTCGATCAGCACGTCGGAGGCATAGATGCGGCCTTCGTTGACCAGGGTGGCATTCTTGATAAGCAATTTGTTCATGGGGGGTTCCAGTTCCTTTGCCGGGAATTGTAGGTGTTGACTATTCATTCGATAAATCAATCGCTTACTCGTGGATCTTTTTTTCTTGGGGCGTCATTGGGGCAAAAAGGCCTTTTGATTGCATTTGCTCCCAGATCCTGTCCGCCTCTGATTTACTTGCTGAGGCGATCCACTTTCCGTAGACGGATTGTAACATTTCAAGGTCTGCATGACCCATTTGCGCTGCAATATATGCAAGATTTCCATGTGAGGTCAGGTTCCAACTAGCAAACGTATGTCTTAGTTGGTAGAAGCGTCTGTATCTGACTCCGGCCCTCCTCATGATGTTACTCCAAGCGTGAGACACTCCGGTTGCAGTGAAGAACTCTTTGGCGTGTGGAACATGGCGGCCAGTCACCTTTGGTGTAAAGACTGGCCGTATCGCCTGCAGTTCACCATGCCCATTCATGTCTACGGTCACCGAGACAGGGGAGCGCATGAACGATAAAGACATCTGCGATCTCAGAGCTGCAATAACCGGTGGTTGTAGGTCAACTTCTCGGGTTTCGTTTGTCTTGGGGAGCTTGAAGTAGTCTGATTCGTTATTTACGTTCCTGCTGATGAGCATGACCCCCTTGTTGAGGTCGATATCCTCCCATGCTAGCGCCCTAAGCTCTCCAGTTCTGAGGCCAGTGTAAATGGCAACGGTGATCATGTTGCGCTGCTGTTCATGGGTGCATGCGTCTAACAGCCTGGCATATTCATCAAACTCAAAAGGGTCTGCCGGAGAAGTCTTTCTGTTGGTCACGGGCCTCACACCTCCCGTGAGTTTTGCGGCATCCTCAATAAGGTCATTTTTCTCACACCAACGCAGCAACTGTCTGAATCTCCCTATGTAGGTAACGATAGAGTTTGGCTTGAGTGAGAGGTGGAGCTCATTGCGGATCAGTTCAATGTCCTTCGGCATAAGTGTTGAGACCTGTCGGTCCCTTCCCAGGATGTTGATGCATGCTTCAATGGCAAACGGGTACCCATGGCGAGATGTCGGTTTTAGCATTGGTTTGTGAAGCCGCCAGAAATCTTGATATGCCTCCCAAATGGTGATGTTTTGCTGGCTTCCACCGAACCGAATCAATGCGTGACTGTCAGGGAAGTGATTGGCATAGCTGAATGTGCCAATGGCTATCTCGTGCTTTATCGTAGCCAGCTTGTTTGCGGCAAATTTCACGTTCGCCTTGGTGATAGGGAGGTCCAATACCTCCCTACACCTGACACCTTTGTAGGTGAAGTTGATGCGCAGTTTTTTGCCATGAACTTCTAATCCTGTGACGCCAGCCACTAGATCATCATGCTTGACTCGACCCACTTGTCATACTCCGCAACGTTGTAACGAATTTGATTGTCAGGAGCCCTGAGCCAAACTCGCCCCTCTGGCCACTCTCCTTTCAGGCGGCGCCCTTCGGCGGCCTTCTCTGTCATGCCGGTCAGTTCAGCGAAAAGCTTGGGTCTTACCCATTTGGCGCAGGGATAGACAAATTGCTGCATGGTTTGGTCCTCGCGGTTAATAGTGACTCGAGCCGGTGACGCCCAAGCTGGTTGTAGTAGAAGGTTTGAACTTGCTTGCGGGAGTTGGCCGCCTGGTCAAGGCGGTATTCCCCCAGTTCGGTGGTTTTCAGGTTGTGCTGGTTGGCCAGCCTGCCGATGGCTTGGGCGCTCACCCCCAACTCCTTTCCAAGATCGGTTGCGCTCCAGAGCTGGCCGGCTACCCGTGGCGCTTCGATAGGTAGATCGAAGTAGGCCAGGATGCGGCCGATCTCGGCGAGCTTGGCCGAACGGGAAAGGGTGGGGGAGCGCACGGCGCTGACCAGCTCGTTGAGAAGCTGGCTGTCCTGGTCGATGGTCAGTTGAAGTTGTTGCATTGGCGTGGCCCTCCTGTCCTTGAGGATGGGGCGCCAATTGGATTGAAGGAAGGGCCGTTAATCCTTCTGCTTGCCTGCCTTGCGTTGGCAACCATTATTCACGAACGAGACAATACAACCACTGCTGCAAAATCCTCGGGAGTCACGACGAATCAAATGCTCCTCTTCGACGCGCTTGCGGCACCAATAGCATGTGTACATAGCCATCAGCTCACCCCTCCCACTCCGGCAGCTTGTCGAACTGGTCTTGGGTGAGCATCACGGTTTCAACCTGATGCGGCCCGTCGATGTTCTCGAGCACCCCATCACGCTCATCCGCCGGTACAATAAAGCTGGCGTTATCGAACTTGATGCAGGAGAACTCCAGTTGCTTAAAGTCCTCACACTTCGGCGCGTGGGTGCTTGGCGGAAAGCACCCGCCGAGCGTTTCGGATAGGTCGCGCGCCATTGTCAGGCAGTTGCACATACTCACCCCTTCACAAACAGGTCGGCCGCCACGATGACGGCCAGAATGTTAATGGCCAGGATTGCTATCCCAGCCGCCTTTTGTTTGGTCACTCGACCTCCTGTTCTACTTTGGTAACCCGGTACGCTTGGCCTCGGTTGATCATATGGCCTGACGTGACGTACTCATCCTTGATTTTCTGCATGGCTGTGGATGAGAAGAGGATTCCTGAAAAGAACCCAATGGTTATGGCTGCCACAAGCTCAATGCTCATGCAGCCTCCTCATGCAGGATTGAGGTCAGGATCACCGGCTTGCCGAGCTTGATGGCCAGAGCGTGCTCTGCAGTGGCTTGCGGGCAGCTTTCCCACCCAGGCAGCATGACAACCTGATCAACGGAAAATATGATTGCCTCTCGCTTATGCTGCTCAACAAAAGCAGGTAAAAATGCCGATGCTAGCGTCGCGTGTCCGGCGCTTTGCAGGCGCTTGGCCTCATGTCTGAAGGCGTCTCGGTTGAAGTTGGGCAGGCCTGACATAGGGCCAGAGATGAATATCTTCATTTCCGCATAACTCCAGTGATGTGCGACCAAAGCCGCCCAGTTTTAATGTGATTTACTGTGGCTAGAGAAACGCCGTACTTCTTGGCGAGCTCACCTTGAGTTGACGCCCTCTCCTTAATCTCATCGAACAACCGTTCAACAACCTCTTCGGTTAGGATGGAGTTTTTGTGCTCGCTCCCCCTTTTAGCTACCGTTACTCTCCTGCCTTTCTTGTCCATATCCTTTACGTTATCCATGTTGCTTCCATGGAATAAATGCTCTGGGTTAACACAGGATGGGGTGTCACACCGGTGCAATATGCACTGGCCGTGATACCCATCGGATTCAGGTATTCGCCCTATAAAGAGTTCGTATGAAACTCTTGATGCGGTAACCATAGAGTTCCTTCTCTTGCCCTCATGGTTGCAAGCTCCACCAACTGAAAATTTTCCGTAACCTTTTCTATCTTTGGCGCCAGTCCACATCCAGCACCCAGAGTCGGAATTGATGGCTGTTTTGCTGAGAAACCGCCTCTTGAAGGCTTCTACATCCTTAATCTCAATCCCTGCTATAACAGTTATTTGCATGGTTGATTCCCAATGAAAAGCCCCGGACTGGCCGGGGCTTTAGTTGAACGCGGTGGCTATTAGGCTGGCACTTGGCTGTCAGTGCCTGCGCCGGTCATGACTTGGCTGCTTTTCATAAGCGCCATGTTGTTCTTGTGGGTACGAACGGGCGTATCAACCTCAACCGATACCGGGACCCCGCTTATCTTCACAACAGTGCCGCTTGGAATTATCCCCACGACAGTCTCAGACAGCGAGCAATCACACGCCCCTAACAGCTCCGGCACGCCGTGATTGTTGGTTGAGCAGTCAGAGTCGTGAGTCGGCGTACTGAGTGGCGGTGGTGTCACATAGGAATCGGTTCCCTCATCCCACACCAGCACATCCTTGGCATCCCAGAAGAGCACGCGCATCTCCGGCGTATCGGTCAGCCCAAGGCGGGCGAGCGCGTATCCGTAGAGGCAGGCAACCGAGTGTTCGCCTTCAACTGCGGCGCAGTCTTGTCCTTTGCAATCTTTCATGGGTTTATCCTCGTGGTTAAAAGAAAACCCCGGGCAGGCCGGGGATCTGGTTATGCTCGCCAGCCCCGGTACCCGATAAAGCCGGGATCCATGACTTGCCTGAA